>CBDUUF010000338.1:0-2666 GCA_965370375.1 uncultured Desulfuromonadaceae bacterium | reverse complement strand
CTGCATAATTATCGGCAGCGTAAAATATTACGCAGGTAGCAATGTCTTGAATATTCAGTCTCGGCGTTCGTTTGTGTAGTTGAGTTGAGTTACCGGGCCGACTTCATCAGGCGGGTAGAGGAGTCGGTCTTTGTTGAGGTTTTTCTCTTCCTCATTATAGGAGCGAATCAGTTTTTCGCGCTCAGCCTTATCCGCGATTTCGGGAAGATCCCAATCGAGAGGTTGTTTGGTTTTGTCTTTATCCATCTTAGCCTCCGCTAATTTCAAATTTCAGTAAAATTACCACTTGAAATATTATGAGTCAAGCACTGAATACCATAACTGGTAATTGTCGCTGATAAATTTGTAAAGTTTATAGCTTATTGATGTTAAAGTTCCTGCTTTTTACAAGCTCGAAGCAGATAATCACAGAGGGTGACTGCAACCAGTACCTCGCCGCTGGTGCCGATGGCGGGCATGATGTCGCTGCCGGCGTAGAAGTATTGCCGGCCATGGCCGGGCATGATGCGAATTGAAGCTTTGAGGAGTGAACTTGTATCATCCTTGCGGATTGAGACACCAATTTTCGGTTGTTCCTGGATGGTGGGGTGTAGAGCAACAAATGGGAGCAGTGGGGTTAGCTTCTGCTCAACCTTCATTGTAACAGTCGCGTTATCTTTGCCGGTCTGTGCAGTTTCGACTCGGCCATATAAGCCGGACGGATTTTGCTCAAGGGTCAGGCGCATTGGCGGCGAACCGGCGATAATGATATGTGGCATCAGCAGAGGTGAGACTTTGTCGCCCAGCGGTGCGGTCAGCAGGGTCAGGTGTTCCTGATTGCTGGTCGGGGTCGATTGTTGCTCGCACAAGGCGGCAGCGGTGCGATCAGCAATTATAAGATGGTCAGCGGTGACGATGCGGTCACCGGCAAACAGTAACTGGGTCCGACCGGCTTTGCTGATGCGTATGCGTTGTAGTTCAGAGAAGTCAGCGTCGGTGCCGTGAAATTGTTTGGTGCGGTGGCGCAATAATTCATCGAGACCACTCTGGAATACGCTGGTAGTGCGACCAAGGCCACTCCAGATCAGGGCACATTCAGCTATGGTCAGACGGCTCGGTGGTGTGAGGGAAAAGCCACCGAACAGGGTGCCGAGCAGTTTACGCCCGGCGTCATCAGCAAATCCGGCAAGGCGATCTTTAAGCGTTTGTTTGAATGCTTGGTAGGAGACATCACCACGGAAACTACGGAACCGGAATTTTTGCCGGGCAGTAATGCCGGTTGCCGGAAGACCACCCGCATCCCAGAGCATATCCTCGATTTGTTCACCGAGGGCAAACATCTCCTCCAAAAATTTTTCTACTTCGTGATGCGAGTCTGGCAATTCACGGCGAAGTTCATCGGCTAACGGTTTGCGTGGGTGCAGGTCAATCCGTTGCTTCGGAGTTATAATCTGGAATGGCAGTGAAGCGCTCCGGCAGGAGTTGCCGTCCAGAAAATCAAGAATGCGCTCGAGCAGGAGTGATGAGGTGAACCAGGTCGCAGGCTGGTTGTCATCAGGCGATACAGTAAGAATGCTACAGCCCTTTTTGGCCGTCAGCGCTGAAGTCAGACGACCGGCGAGACTGCTACCGACTATTGCAATATCGTAATGGCTTTGCTTTGGCGGTAAATTTTTGCTCATTGCATTAACCCTCTAATCCTGGAAGACGACCATCGACGAGGTCGACTTCGCTGTACAACTTTACACCATTTTTCAGTAGCCGGGCTGCCGTGACTCCCGAACCTGCCATCAACTCGCCGTTGCAATAAACATTATTGACGCCACAGGATGGACTTTTTTCCTTGAGCAGGGCGATTGAACAATTGCAGCGATTAGCGATCTCGACCGTCTGTTCTGCACCGAGCAAGAATGCGGCACTTACATCAACACCCAGGCCATCGAGCAGTAAACCTTTACCGTCAAGCAGGGCGTTTCCATCACCGGTTTTGAACTCGGCCTCAGGACGTGGTGTCGGCAATCCACCGAGCTGCTCCGGGCAGACCGGGATCGGCAGCCAATTGTCAGCCTCAAGAAAATCGATAACGGCATCGTTGCCCCGGGTTTCCCCATCATATCGGGTTTTGAGCCCAAGCAGACAGGCGCTGACGAGAATTGTGCGTGGCGCAGAGTTAAGCATCGGATCGACTCAGTTCTTGCCGGGAAGCGGCGGATTAATCATAGCGATCTGTGAGGCAGGTAGTGGTGGGTCGATAACCACCCGGCGGCCAACTACCTTTAATCGACCTTCAGCCAGGAGCTGAATTGCGTGCGGATAGAGGCGGTGTTCTTCGACCAGAATCCGTGCGGCCAGGGTCTGCTCGGTATCGTCATCCAGAACCGGAACAACAGCCTGGGCAATGATCGGTCCGGTATCGACACCGGCATCGACAAAATGCACGGTACAACCGGCAAACCGGGCACCGTATTCGATCGCCTTGCGTTGCACATGTAATCCCGGGAATGCCGGCAATAAGGCCGGATGAATATTCAGGACTCGCTGCGGGAAGGCGTCGAGTAATGTTTCGGTGACAATACGCATGAATCCGGCCAGAACAATAGTGTCTGCGCCGGCCTCCTGCAACGCCTTGACGATTTCCCGATCAAAATCTTCCCGGTTATCGTACTGGCGATGGTCGATGCATAGGG
>CBDUUF010000337.1:0-2674 GCA_965370375.1 uncultured Desulfuromonadaceae bacterium | reverse complement strand
CAGCGCCACTACATCGTTACCTGTTCAGCAGCAACAACAGCGCTCGCACAACATCAAGAGCAATTTAAGCAAATTGTTGATTCATTCAAACCATTCAAAAAATTAATGCACCATTGAAAAAAAACCATTCAAGCCATGCTAAAATAGACAAAACTACTGGAGTCACAGATGGAAGCATGGTTACAAAATCTGTTTGAACTGATGCCGGACGGACCGATATATTATTCGGCGATTGCCATTATTGCCTTTCTGGAATCACTGGTCGCCGCTGGAGTTATCATTCCTGGTAGCAGTCTGATTGTTTTTGCCGGCTTTCTCGCCTTGCATGGCCGTGGCAATATTTCTACCATCATTCTGGTTGCTGCAATCGGTGCGTTCCTTGGTGATATGGTCAGCTTCTGGATCGGGGCCCGGTTCGGTGAACGCCTGCTCTTCACCCGGCTGTTTCAAAAACGCAAAGACCTGCTCAGACAAGCAGAACTGTTCTTTATTGCGCATGGCGGCAAGAGTGTCTTCTTCGGCCGATTCGTCGGACCGGTGCGTGGCTTCATCCCATTTGTCGCCGGCAGCGCCCAGATGAGTCCGAAGGCGTTTACAAGCTTTGCCGTTATAAGTGCAATTCTCTGGGGACTTGCCTACCCTGGCCTCGGCTACCTGGCGGGCTACAGCTGGGAAAATGTTGAAACGTGGACCAGCCGGTTTGGTCTTTTGGTCGGCCTGCTTATAGCTATTACGATTTTTTTCGTCTTCATTCGCCGTCGACTACGCTAAATTCACTTCCTCAATTGCATCTGAGACTATATTCCCCTAAAATTGATGGCTTAGCCATCTTAGTGGTTTTTACGAGACCATCAAAATTGATTGGCAATTATCTGGAGGAAAAAATGCAATGCCGTCTCCCGGCCGAATGGGAACCGCAGTCCGGAATCCTGCTCGCCTGGCCACATGCTACAACCGACTGGGCTGACTGCCTCGATAAGGTTGAAACGGTCTACACTGAACTTGTTGAAGCGATTACTCGTTTTCAAACCTGTGTCATTGCGTCTCCTGAACCGGAGATCGTCCGTAATCATCTAAAAACTGCCGGAATCAATATTAATAGGATTCGATTCTACGCAATTCCGACCAATGACACTTGGGCCAGGGATTTCGGACCGATAACAATAGTAGAAAAGCAGCGACCGATCCTGCTCGACTTTGGTTTCAACGGATGGGGAGATAAATTCCCCAGCAACCTCGATAATCAGGTGACCCGACTACTGTACGAGGCCGGTGCTTTTGGTGATATTGAGTGTAGAACGATAAACATGATCCTTGAAGGCGGGAGTATCGAAAGCGATGGAAATGGTACACTCTTAACTACAGTCGAATGTCTGATTAACCCAAATCGCAACCCGCTTCTGGATAAAGGAGCTGTCGAACAACAGCTTAAGGAACAGCTCGGTGCCGAGAAAATCCTGTGGCTCAAAAACGGTTATCTGGCAGGCGATGACACAGATTCACATATCGACACACTGGCCCGGTTTTGTCCGCAGGATACTATTATCTACCAGGCATGCGATGATATGGATGATGAGCATTTCTCGTCACTTGAGCTGATGCGAACAGAATTGCAAGAATTCGCAACTAAAGCAAGTTCGCCGTACAGACTCATCGCCCTGCCCTGGCCGCAAGCTCAATATGCAGGCGACCGGCGTCTGCCAGCGACCTACGCCAACTTCCTGATCATTAATGACGCGGTTCTGGTGCCGACATACAATGACCCGAATGATGCGAAGGCGCTAGACGCTATCGCTGCAGCGTTCCCTGGTCGAGAGAGCATCGGCATCGATTGTTCAACCCTGATTCGTCAGAACGGCTCGCTGCACTGTATAACGATGCAGCTCCCTGAAGGAGTAACCATATGAAGCGACTGACAGTCGGACTGGTGCAGCACGCCTGCACTGCAAACCGACAGAAAAATATCGAAGCGAGTGAAGCCGGTATCTGCAAAGCCGTCGATCAGGGAGCACAGTTGGTCATCTTGCCGGAATTGCATTCGTCGCACTATTTCTGTCAATCTGAAGAGACCGCCAACTTCGATCTGGCCGAAACAATACCTGGCCCAACAACTGAATATTTCAGTGCGATGGCCCGTGAGTTAAGAGTTGTCCTGGTGATTTCCATCTTTGAAAAACGCGCGCCAGGTCTGTACCACAACACTGCCGTCGTCATCGAAAAGGACGGCACAATCGCCGGAACCTATCGGAAAATGCATATACCGGATGACCCTGGTTATTATGAAAAATTTTACTTCGCCCCCGGAGATTTGGGTTTTACGCCAATCGACACCTCAGTCGGCCGTCTCGGCTTGATGGTTTGCTGGGATCAATGGTATCCGGAGGCTGCCCGCTTGATGGCTCTGGCCGGGGCGGACATATTGATCTATCCGACCGCTATAGGTTGGGATCCGCGTGATGATCAGGACGAAAAAGACCGACAACGCGACGCCTGGGTAACGATACAACGTAGCCACGCAATTGCCAACGGCCTGCCGCTGCTCAGCATCAACCGTACCGGTTTCGAGTCCGCACCAGACGGTGGATCTGGCAGCCAATTCTGGGGAGGCAGCTTTGTTGCCGGACCTCAGGGAGAACTGCTGGCAGAGGCTCCGACCGATGAGGAACAAGTATTG
>CBDUUF010000336.1:0-2678 GCA_965370375.1 uncultured Desulfuromonadaceae bacterium | reverse complement strand
GACCTGCTGCCCATTATCTACTCGGCGCTGATCACCGTTGGTCTTGGCCTGCCCAGTTGGTGGTTTTGCCGAAGCGATGAAGAGCTGAATATAAAAGACGGTATTTTTATCGCTGTCTTCGGCTGGTTCCTGGTCTCTGCCTTATCGGGACTACCCTTCATGATCCACGGGGCAATCCCTTCTTTTACCGACGCCTTTTTTGAGATGATGTCCGGTTACACCACTACCGGTGCCACCATTCTTACCGACATTGAATCGCTTCCACACGGTCTGCTGTTCTGGCGCAGTGAGACCCACCTGCTGGGCGGTATGGGCTTTCTGACCCTGACCATCATCTTCCTGCCCAAGGGCATGGGCGGTATGCGTCTGTTTCGGGCCGAGTCGAGTCCGGGACAAGTGATCACCAAAGAAAAGTTCAAGGCCCGAAACAGAGACACCATGATCATGCTCTGGCTGATCTATCTGGGGCTTAATATCCTGCAGATCATCCTGCTTTGGCTGGGCGACATGCCAATGTTCGACGCCATGTGTACCGCCTTTGGTACGGTCTCCACAGCAGGCTACTCACCCAAAAACGCCAGCATTGGCCATTATAACAGCGCCTATTTCGACTGGGTTATCACCCTGTTCATGTTCCTCGGCGGCATTACCTTTATCCTCTTCTACCAGATGATGCGAGGCGACTGGCGAGCACTCAGGATAAATACCGAGTTTCGCTGGTATATAGGTTTTATCCTCTTTTTCTGCGGGATGGTGTCTTTCATTTTATGGCAGAACAATACCTACGGCGCTATGGATTCGCTCCGCTACGGTACTTTCCAGGCCATGTCTTTATTGACCACCACGGGCTTTGGCACCGCCGACTATGAACTATGGCCCCAGGCTTCCCAGATGTTTCTCTTCGCGGTCTGTTTTATCGGTGCCTGTGCCGGGTCGACCACCAGCGGTATCAAGGTGGTCCATTATGTGATCATCTGCAAGTACATGTATGCCTCGATTCGCAAGATATTTTTTCAGCCCATGGCGGTGATCTCGATCCGGCTTAACCAGCGACCGGTAGAGCAGGCAATCATCGACCTGGCAATCTGTTATTTTATCGTCAATATTTTTATGGTGCTAATTGGCGGCTGTGTCATGGTTCTGTTAGACTCCATGGACTATGTAACTGCCATGAGTTCGGTGATTGCCGCCCTGATGAACATCGGTCCCGGCTTCGGAGATGTGGGGCCGTCAGAGAACTACGCCTTTGTCTCGGATACAGGGAAATGGTTCCTGGCCTGGAATATGATGGTCGGTCGTCTGGAGATGTTCTCAGCTCTGGTGGTTTTCTATCCGTCATTCTGGAAGAAATAGGCCCGACTTAATGATTTGATGGACTTATAATAAGTCCATCGTACTGCTTTAGGATGGCAAAGAAAAAAGTTGATATACAGATAGCGAACGAAGTAAGACTTCGAGGAATAGCGGGTTGGCGAAAGCGCAGGTGCCGCGTAGCAGATAAGCGTAGACTTCGAGTGCCCTTGGGTGCATACAACAGGTATGTCGAGCATTTAGCGAACCAGCTAAGACGCAGTAGAGCGATTGCTATGCCCCTTTTGGGTGCTTTTTACAACGCCATCATGATTTAAACGGAAGAGACTTCGCCATGTTTAGAAAAAAAGCGACATCACCACAAGAAAATATTCTTATCCTTGGCCTTGGCGGCATGGGTTCTTATCTCGCCAAGCGGTTACAGGATGAGGGCTACTCGGTTACTGCCATAGAACCGGAAAGCAAACTCGTCAGTTATGCCGACGCCAATATGGATGCCCGGTTTATTACCGGCTCCGCCCTTAGCATCGAACGTTGGCAGGAGGCTAATGCCAAGGAGATGGATTATCTCATTGCCGTGACCAACAAAGATGCGTTGAACATGATGGGCGCACAGATTGCTGACAAGTTCGGCATCCCGCAAAAGATCTGTCGGGTGCGTTACAAGGATTTTGGTAAAGAAGATTCCTTTTTAAGTGCCGAGGATCTAAAGATCGATCTGTTCATAAATCCGGAAGAGCTGGTTGCCAAGGAAATTGTTCGGTTGATTAAGCGAACGGCCGGTAATGAGATCATCGATGTTGCCATGGGTCAGGTGCAGGTGATGGCCACCCGGATCAGTACTACATCTCCAATGGCCAATAAAAATCTCATAGAAATCGCTCAGATCTATAATGAATTCCCATTTAGGGTCGTGGCCATTGGCCGCGGGATCAAGACCATCATACCTGGCGGCAAGGATAAAATCCTGCCCCAGGACCAGGTGCTTTTCATGGCGGGTCACGAAGACCTGAAGTTGTTGATGGAATTAACCGGTGTTAAACAACAGCGTCGTTACCGGGTGATGATCCTGGGCGGTGGTATGGTGGGCAGCCTGGTTGCTGAACTGCTGGGTAAAACGATGCGGGTCAAGCTGATCGAAAGGGATGAGGAGCGGGCCGAAAATTTATCCAATGAGTTGCCCGATACTGAGGTTCTCCTTGGTGACGGTTCCGACAAAGAAGTGCTGCTGGCGGCTGGCTTGCTAAATATGGATACCTTCATCGCTTCCACCGGTGAGAATGAGACCAATATCATGAGCTGCCTGATGGCTAAACACCTGATGAGCGAACAGGAAGAAAAAGAACAGTTTAAAACCGATCGGAAAA
>CBDUUF010000335.1:0-2687 GCA_965370375.1 uncultured Desulfuromonadaceae bacterium | reverse complement strand
CCCATGTTGGCGCCACGGCGGGTACCACCCTGCTTGATGGTTTCAGTCGCGGCATCGAACACATTCATGAAGGAGAGGGGGCCGGAAGAGACACCGCTGGTCGATTTGACGATGTCGTTGGCCGGGCGAATCTGCGAGAAGGAAAAACCGGTACCGCCGCCACTTTTATGAATCAGGGCGGTGTTTTTGATCGCCTCGAAAATACTCTCCATCGAATCTCCGACCGGCAGTACAAAACAGGCCGAGAGTTGCCCTAACGGACGTCCGGCATTCATCAGGGTCGGGGAGTTGGGGAGGAACTCCAGTTCGGTCATCATTCGATAGAATTTATCAGACAGAGCTTTACTGTCCTGGCCGGTTTGCAGACGATCTTCGGCTGAAGCTATGGCGTCAGCGACCCGTTTGAACATTTCAGCGACGGTTTCGAGCGGTTTGCCTTCCTGGTCACGCTTAAGGTAACGGCGCTCAAGAACGGTGATGGCGTTGGCGGTTAGCGGCAGTTTTGCCGTCGATTTTTTACTGACTGTTTTGGCTGTCATGATCTCCCCCAAAGAGAATTGTTTATGCAAGAGGTTGAAAAAATTATGGATGAAATTAGATTGAAAACTCAGCTGGTTGAGTTTTTAGTCTTTACTGGCGAAGTTGATACTTCATGTTGTGTCGGAAGTAAAGTTAAACCACAATATGTCGTACCCGTCAAGGCCGGCAAAATTAAAAATAATTAGGTCAGTTATTTCGGTTGCTTAGCAGTGAGCTGATTTTTAGAATCATATTTAACGGTTGGTGTTATCGGGTAAAGACCTGAAATCAGGTTAATTTCTTTACAATATTATTAGTGCCATGTTATAAAATTCAGTTAATTCAACGCTCCAGTTGAGAGGGGTTTTAAAAGATTTATGAGTAGCGCTGCAATGGATGACCAAAAAAGAGTTGAAGAAGAACTGCGGGAGATGCGGGAAATCCTCTCCGTCGCACAGGTTGTTGTCTCGTCGCTCGATCTTGACGAAGTTCTTAATGTGATATTAAGCGGTGCTATGGCTATTATGGAAATTCCAGCCGGAAGCATTGCGCTTTATGATGAAACTAATTCCAGCGTTCACCTCCATGTACATGCAGGTCTAAGCGAAGAGTTTACTACCAAAAAAAGCTGGCTTGTCAAGGAAGGGGGGTTGACCCATCATATCCTTGAGCAGGGCGACCTGTTTGTGGTTGAGGATACGGATAAGGTCGATTTTTTCAAAAACCCTCTAGCTGTCGGTGAAAAAATCCGCTCTCTGATTGCAGTTCCGTTGAAAATCCAGGACAAAATCGTCGGTATTCTCTATGTAGATGATTTCAAGCCACGGCAGTTTCGGGAGCAGCGACTGCGGGCGCTGAGCATTCTTGCATCTTTCGCTTCAATGAGCATCAATAACGCCCAACTTTATGAAGAGACGCAAAAACTTGCCTGTACTGATGGTCTGACCAGCCTTTACAATCACCGTCAGTTCAAGCAGATGCTTAAAGAAGAATTGTCTCGTGCTGATCGTTACGAAAAGAAAATGACGATGATCATGTTTGATATAGATAATTTCAAACAATTTAATGATAAGTACGGCCATCCCGCCGGTGATAAAGTTCTTGCTTCAATCGGTTGCATCATGCGCCAGACCTTACGCGACTGTGATTTTGCCTTCCGCTATGGTGGCGAAGAGTTTGTCGCTATCCTGCCGGAAACCGGCATTACACCGGGGGTGATTGCTGCCAATCGGATCGCTGAGTCGATTCGTGATAACTCTAAACGTTTTCTGGCAGAGATAGATCCCGAGCACACCGTAACCGTAAGTATGGGGGTCGCTACCTTCCCCCGTGATGGTAAGGATGATGTCGCCCTCCTGCATGTCGTCGATGACATGCTCTATAAAGCCAAAGCCCTCGGTAAAGACAGGGTCTGCTTCCAGAAAAAACCGGAATAGAATGGCCAGCGAAAAAATTCTTATTGTCGATGACGAAGAGGGGATGCGCAAACTGCTCGCCCGGGTTCTCATCAAGCATGGCTATGATGCCGTAATTGTCGGGAGTGGCGAAGAAGCGCTCGCTCTGGTTGAAACCGATACCTTCGATCTCATAATCACCGATATAAAAATGCCGGGCATGGATGGTCTGGAGCTTCTGAATGAGGTCAAGTCGTTTGATCCGGCTCTGCCGATCATTGTTATTACCGCTTATGGTACGGTCGAAAGTGCCGTTCAGGCGCTGCGTGCCGGTGCGTATGATTATATTACCAAACCGTTTGAGACTGATGAAATTCACCTTACTGTAGCTAAAGTATTCGAGCATGAGCGTCTGCTGGCTGAAAATCGCTACCTGCACGAGCAGCTCGATGGACGTTATAGCTTTACCGGTGTTTCCGGTAAATCGGTTGCAATGCAGCAGGTTTTCGAGATGACCTCAGCTGTTGCTGCCTCCAACGCCAACGTACTGATAACCGGTGAGAGTGGCACCGGCAAGGAATTGGTCGCTCGTTCGGTGCATTACAGCTCAGCGCGGCGGGACAAACCTTTCATTGTTCTGAACTGTGCGGCCTTGCCGGAAAATTTACTGGAAAGCGAACTGTTCGGTCACGAAAAAGGTGCTTTTACCGGGGCAACAAACACTAAAAAGGGGCGGTTCGAACTGGCCGATAAAGGTACGTTGTTTATTGATGA
>CBDUUF010000334.1:0-2701 GCA_965370375.1 uncultured Desulfuromonadaceae bacterium | reverse complement strand
ATGATCCCGTTGCCGCACCCGAGCCCACGCAATAATATCTGGCTTGGCCGCAATCCGTGGTTCGAACATGAGCTGCTGCCGATGCTGCGCCAGCGGCTGACTGAAGTTCTCAAGTAAGTCAATGACCGACACACAATACACTTTTTTCCAGGAAAAACATGCCAGACGACACCCGCACCGACACTGTTGTTATGCTTCTCTTTACCGTCGTCGCCCTGTCGGTTCCGGCTGCGGTAGTGCTGCGCCATTTTCTGCACATCGACCCTTTGGCATTGCTGCATATCACTTGGGGTAGAACCGTTATCGGTGTTATCTTCACCCTATTAGCAACAGCGGTCACCGCGCTGAATTTCTATCTGGCGATCATCGCCCCATGGAGTCACCAACGCCGCCACGGCAGCATGAAAGACTATTACAACATGTCTGGTCTGCCGCTGATCGGCGGATTTTTCATCTGCTGCGCCGGAGCACTGCTTCCCTCTTCGTCAGTCATCGGTATTTATCTGCTCGTCC
Organism: uncultured Desulfuromonadaceae bacterium; assembly: GCA_965370375.1. Taxonomy (GTDB): domain Bacteria; phylum Desulfobacterota; class Desulfuromonadia; order Desulfuromonadales; family UBA2294; genus Kmv16. Next base: position 2,188 of record CBDUUF010000334.1, on the reverse strand, counting down.
TGTACGCCCTCGATGCCGGTGGTCTCCCCTGGTTTTTTTATGCAATCCTCAGCGAAAAAAGTTAAGCTCGTCTTTCTTCCTCTGTTAAATAGCCGTTAAGAACAGAAAAACTCCCATAAAAAAGGGATCAGCCGTTGACTATGGACATGTCTCAAGTCAACGGGCTGACCCCGATAGTTGTAACTTTATTATTCCATGCTGCGGCGATCCGCACCATGAACCACAGAATTACTCAGCTTCGTAGTAGAATTTGAAGCTGCGCTTCTGGCCATCTTCCAGCTTGGTTCCGACCTTGAAATGGTAGACACCCTTCTGGTCAAACTTAACCGCCGTACCGAACATCCCCTTACTCTTCATCATCATCTGCGCATCACCAACCTTCGCGTCAGGAGATTCGACCTTGACGGCCACCCGGCCGCTACTGATCATGGCTCCGCTCTTTTCATCAGTAAACATCAGCATCAGCATCTTGCCCATGCCGTTTTCACCATCCATCAGATGCGCGGCCGCCTTGACACCATCAACCACTTCTTCCTGCAGCAACAGCACGCCTTCCATACCCATGCTGCTCTGCTCCATCTGCATACCGTCAGTCTTTTTTTCCATCTCCTGCATCGCCATGGCCGTCATGGGGAGCAGCATGGCCATCATTACCAGAATCATCAGTCTTTTCATTTTTATCTCCTTGTGTTGCGGTTATTGGTCAATCATCCGTCCAACTAGCTTGTGTTTTATATCTGTGCATCAGTCGGATCATCTTCCCAGTCATATTTCTCTTTACGGCGACTCGGCCGCTCAATATAAGTTTCACCCTCATCCAGATCACCGGAAGATGTCGGAGTCAGATCATCCTCCAGACCGAGGCTGCGCCAGAGAAAATAGATCACCGGGAAGACAATCAGCACCATGATTCCTGCGGTCATCACCCCGCCAACCATCGGCGCAGCGATCCGTTTCATGACATCGGCACCGGCACCGTGACTCCACATGATCGGCACCAGACCGGCGATGATTACCGAAACCGTCATAACGATCGGCCGGATCCGCATGACCGCACCGTGCTGGATGGCCTGCATCAGGTCACCGCGAGTGCGCATCCGACCATTTTCAGTCCATAAGTTGTAGGCCAGATCGAGATAAAGCAACATGATAACGCCGGTTTCAGCCGCAATCCCGGCCAACGCTATAACCCCGACCCAGACTGCGATCGAGCTGTTATAGCCGAGGAACCAGAGGAACCAGAAACAGCCGACCAGCGACAACGGTATTGAGATGAAAATTATGCCGGTTTTAACCAACGACTTGGTGCTGATATAGAGGATGACGAAGATCATCAGGATGGTTAAAGGGATCACCAGTTTCAGCCGCTGATTCGCCTCCTGCATATATTCATACTGACCACTCCAGATCAGGTTGTAGCCAGACGGCAGTTCGATCTGTTCGCTGACCGCCTGTTGGGCTCTTTTGACGAAACCACCGATGTCGCTGTCGGTCATGTCGACATAAATCCAGGCGGTACGCCGGGCATTTTCGCTTTTGATCCCTGGCGGACCTTTCCTGATGATGATTTCAGCCACCTGGCCGATCGGAATACGTGCGCCCTGCGGCGTGGTAATAAGAATCCGCTTGAGGTCGTCCAGGTTGCTGCGATAGTCACGATCGTAGCGGATATTAACCGGGTAACGCTCAAGCCCTTCGACTGTCTGGGTGACATTCATCCCGCCGATCGCGGTCTGGATAACGTCCTGAATATCACCAACGGTCAGTCCATAGCGGGCCGCGGCCTGTCGGTTGATCTCAAAATCGAGATAATTGCCACCGACCACCCGCTCGGAAAACGCCGACAGGGTACCCGGAACATTACGCATCACCGCTTCGACCTCTTTACCGAGACGATTCAGGACTTCGAGGTCATCGCCCATGATCTTGATCCCGACCGGAGTCTTGATTCCGGTCGAAAGCATATCGATGCGGGTCTTGATCGGCATGGTCCAGGCGTTGGTCAGGCCGGGAAACTGAATCGCCTGATCCAGCTCCTGCTTCAACTGCTCAACGCTTATCGTCGCTTCATCCGGCCAGACGAAGCGCAGTGGGCTCTTCAGCCAGTCAAGCCCTGCACCCCAATCGGAGTAGAAGCGTTCAACTTCGACCTTGCGCCATTCCTCCTCGGGCTTAAGCATGATGGTGG
>CBDUUF010000333.1:0-2711 GCA_965370375.1 uncultured Desulfuromonadaceae bacterium | reverse complement strand
TTTGTGCGGCTTTCTTAGCTTTAACGCCACCATGCTTCCTAAATGTCCTGGTAGGAGAAAATTCTCCAAATTTAAAACCAACCATATTCTCAGTTATGAAAATCGGAATGTGCTTCTTACCATTATAAACTGATACCGTAAAACCAACGAACTGTGGCGTAATGATTGATCTTCTTGACCAAGTCTTGATAGGCTGCCTTGAACCCGTTTCAATCATCTTCAACAACTTCTTTTCCAATGATGGTTCCAAATATGGTCCTTTTTTAATTGATCTGGCCACTGACTTCTCCTCTTTTCACAAAAACGAATTACTGATTTTTTCCGACGACGAACAATGAAACGATCCGTCCGTTTGTTCGAACGCGTCTTATAGCCCTTGGTCGGCACACCCCAAGGTGTAACCGGGTGACGTCCACCCGAGCTTTTACCTTCACCACCACCGTGTGGATGATCCACCGGGTTCATGGCGACACCACGTGATTGTGGGCGTTTACCGAGCCAGCGATTACGTCCGGCTTTACCGATCTTGATATTGTCATGATCGGTATTGCCAACCTGGCCGATAGTTGCGCAGCAATCCTGCAGGACAAGGCGAACCTCCCCTGACGGCAACTTCAACTGCGCATACTTTCCATCTTTGGCGGCAAGAAGCGCATAGGTTCCCGCACTGCGCGCCAACTGACCACCCTTACCGATCTTCATCTCGATGTTGTGGATCCAGGTACCCAGAGGGATAGAGCGGATCGACATCGCATTGCCCGGCACAATATCTGCGGTCTCACTGGCAACGATAACGTCGCCAACATTAATGCCAACCGGAGCGATGATATAGCGCTTTTCACCGTCAGCATAATTAAGCAGAGCGATGCGTGCTGAACGATTGGGGTCATACTCGACCGAAGCAATTGTTGCCGGAATTTCTTTTTTATCCCGCTTGAAATCGATAATTCTATACTTGCGCTTGTGCCCGCCACCAGTGTGGCGTTTGGTGATCCGGCCGTTGTTGTTCCGACCACCACTCTTTGATAGAGGTGCAAGCAGCGATTTCTCAGGCCGGTCCGTGGTGATTTCCTCGAATGTCGAGGAGGTCATTCCGCGGCGGCCGGGAGAGGTCGGCTTATAGCTTTTGATCCCCATTATACTAACTCCGTTCCAATAAGTTTCAGACTGTTAAACGCCGAAAAAATCGATGTCATTGCCAGCGGCCAGTGTCACGTAGGCTTTTTTGCGATTGGATCGCTTGCCAAATGTTGTGCCAACACGCTTGGTTTTACCAGCAGCTATGAGGGTCTTTACGTTCTCAACCTTAACGTCGAATGCCTTTTCAATAGCCTGTTTAATCTCGACCTTGTTGGCGTTCATCGCAACTTCAAAGGCGACAACCTGACCGTCTTCCTTCAACTGACTCGTTTTCTCGGTGATCAACGGCTTCTTTATGATCTGATGTAGAGGTCTCATTGCACTAAAGTTCCTTCCAGCTTGGCAACGGCTTCTTCAGTAATCAGCATGTTGCGGTACTTCATAACGTCGTAGACATTGACGCCGTCCGAACGCAGAACTTTTACATGCGGAATATTGCGCGCCGACAATTCAATATTGGTGTTCTCATCTTCGACAATGATTAATACATTGTCGAGCTCAAAACGACCCAGAACTTCTGCAAATGATTTAGTACTAACCTGCTCAACCTGAAGCTGGTTCAATACGGTCATCTTCCCTTCTTTGAAGCGAAGTGACAGGGCGCTTTTCAGAGCACCCTTCTTTACCTTGCGGTTCAGCTTGAAGCTGTAGTCACGAGGTGTCGGGCCGAAAGCCGTACCACCACCGACAAAATGCGGTGCAGTCGGCGTACCCTGACGGGCATTACCGGTCCCTTTTTGTTTAAACGGTTTCTTACCACCACCGCGAACCTCACTGCGGCCTTTGGTCTTGGCCGTCCCTTGACGTCGTGCAGCGAGCTGGTAACGAACCATGTCATGAATCAGGTACCCTTTGACGTCAGTGTTAAACACTTCATCATTAAGCTCCCGCTCCGAGACCTGTTTACGGTCCATGTCATATACAGCAATTTTAGCCATTATTCTAACTCCTGAAATCCCTGATCAGCCACTATTTGGTGACAGCTTTTACTGCCTTCTGAAGCACTACCACACTGTTGCGTGCTCCCGGGACAGCACCTTTAACCAGGATAATATTTTCATCGGCACGAACCGCAACAACTTCAATGTTCTGGATTGTTGCACGTTTATTGCCCATTTGACCGGGCATCTTCTTGCCTTTGAACACCTTTGCCGGCCAGGCACTTTGACCAATTGCACCGGTTGACCGGTGAAACTTGGAACCGTGGGTTGCACGGCCACCAGAGAATCCCCAGCGCTTGATAACACCTTGAAAGCCTTTGCCCTTACTGGTGGCAGTCACATCAACGATGTCGCCAGCTGTGAAAACAGCGTCGCAAGATATTTCATCACCGACCTGATAATCGTCAACATTCTCGGCATGAACCTCTTTCAGGTGGGCGAAGGCGCCTTTGGCAACCTTGCGAAACAGGCCCATTTCCGGCTTGTTCGTCCGATGTGCGCTCTTGACGCCAAAACCTAGCTGCAACGCATTGTAGCCGTCGGTTGCGTCAGTTTTTTTCTGCAGAACAGTACACGGGCCAGCCTCAATAACTGTTACCGGGATCCGCGTTCCGTTAGCGGCAAAGACCT
>CBDUUF010000332.1:0-2714 GCA_965370375.1 uncultured Desulfuromonadaceae bacterium | reverse complement strand
TTATTATAATATATGTGTTATAAGTTTATGCGAAACATATAATATAAAGGTTATAGTATGCAGTCAAAACATCGCCACATTATGCGTGCGCAACTGGATAAAACGTTTGAAACGCTAAGCAAGCTCAGAGCGACGCAGCCACCTGTCAAGGGCTGGTTGCGTTCGATCCGTGAAGCCCTGGGTATGTCTGGCAAGCAGCTCGGCGAGCGCATCGGGGTCAGTCAGCCACGAGTCGTTCAGATGGAGAAGGACGAACTTAATGGTGCCCTGACACTGAAGACCATGCGCCAGGTCGCTGAAGCAATGGATTGTGTGCTTGTTTATGCGTTGGTTCCTCGCACCAACCTTGAAGACATTATGCGTGATCGGGCTAAAAAAGTTGCTGAGCAGCGTCTTTCTCGCACCTCCCATACCATGTTGTTGGAGGATCAGCTGGTGTCGAATGATGAGCGGAAAAAGATGTTCGATGCCAAGGTTGAAGATTTGCTACGCGATACGCCCAGAGACCTCTGGTCAGACAACCTATGAATTTCGAGTATCCCGAAGGGGCAACACCGCTCGATCTCGATGAGACGCAAGGTCTTCTGTTGCCACACATCAGCACCAGGGGCGAGCTATTCGTCAGTTGTTAGATGAGGTCAATGGCTGGCTGGAGTATGGAGCGTATCTGCCTGATGAGATTGCCGTCAGGTTCCACCATCGGCTGGTCGCTACCCATGCCTTTTCCAACGGCAATGGACGTCATGCTCGTCTCATGGCTGATATCGTCCTAGTGCATTTGCTGGGACAGGATCGCTTTAGCTGGGGGCAGGAAAATCTCACCAACTCCGGTGATTGCCGTCGCCACTACATTGAAGCCTTGCGTGCTGCAGACCAGCATGATTATCAGCTTCTGCTGGCCTTTGTCCGTTCTTAAAATTAAAAACAGAAATGACCGCATATTTCAGAGGGTAAATTCAGGTTATTTTGCCTTTGGATTGTTTAAAGAATAAAGCAGGAACGTCCCTGATTAGTCCTTGGCCGAAAATAGAGATGTCCTCTTCCCACCTTTTTCCAGACCCGAAACGCCAACACGAGCCAAGCGGAGACCTGACCCCTTTTCTAAGCCAATCCATGCGCAGAGTTCTCATCCTACTATGAAACTATTTTCTTGCCTCTTAATTGTCATTTTGAAATAGTTGACCACTACATTTTGATATGTTATACGTACTAGGTAAATATAAGGTCTCACATGATCCATTCTTTTGCCGACAAATTAACTCAATCCCTTTTTGATGGGAAACGGGTCAAAAAGTTCCAGGCCTTCGAACGTCAGGCACAAAGGCGACTGGCAATTTTGGAAGCCGCGACTTGCATAGAGGATTTGATGCAACTGCCAAGTAACCGGTTTGAAGCGCTGACCGGTGACCGTAATGATCAATTCAGTATTATGATCAACAAACAGTGGCGAATCTGTTTCAATTGGCAAGAAGCTCCAGCCGGAGCAGAAAATGTTGAGATAGCGGATTACCACTGAGAAAGAAGACGCTCATGTTGCAGAATAGAATGCCCCCCATCCATCCCGGCGAGATTCTGGCCGATGAACTCGAAGAATTGAGCCTGAGTGCAAACAAATTTGCAGTGGCTCTGCATGTGCCGCCGAACCGAATTTCTGAAATCCTGCGTGGCCGACGTGGTTTGACCGCCGACACGGCTCTACGTTTGGCCCGGTTTTTTGGCACTACGGCACAATTTTGGATGAATCTTCAGGTTGCCTATGATCTCCGTTCGACCGAGATCGATCATGGTAGCCGGATTGAGGCAGAAATTGAACAGATAGCTCAGTGTGCTTAGTCTGCTGATAACTTGAGACGTCTCTGTTGTTACTTAAGAACGGGCAAAATTTACATAAGAAACTTAGGTGTAATCAATGTTTCGCTTACGTGCTCTCTTTATTCCGCCTAAAACCGACAATCGTATGCAGGATCAAAGTCGCTAAAATTAGCACCCCGCCAGCAAGAGTCGCCTCAGGCGGCACCTCACCGATCACTAGCCAGACCCAGATCGGTGCCAGGATGGTTTCAAGCAGGATGAACAAGCTGACTTCGGCCGCCGGCAGGAATCGGGTTCCGGCCGTCATTAACAACAGTGCCAACGGCATCTGTATCAATCCGGAAAGTGCCAGCCAGCCGTAACTTGCCTGTGGCAAGTCCAGCGGAGTTGCCAGTGGAAAGGCCAGCAGCGCCAGCAACAGGCCACCGGCGGTAATCACTGCCGAGCGGGACAGTTGCGGATAACGCCGAAAGACAGTGAAGTAACCACCGACGAAGATGGTTGCAACCAGAGCCAGCAGGTCACCGGTCAGATTGCCGCCGCCGATCGACCCCTGCATCACCCAGATCACGCCGGCCATGCAAATGGCGATTGCTACCCAGGTTCGTGGTGGGCAGCGTTCCTGCAGAAACCAGAGACTGAACAGGGCGGCAAACAGCGGCGCGGCGCTGAGAATAACTACTGCATTCGCGGCCTTGGTCAGGGTGAAAGCGAGCACCAGAGTAAGGCTGCTTGTCCCCATCATTACCGCTGCCAGCAACAACCCCTTAAACTTATCGGATGAGCGGTCGGCACTAAACAGTTTTTTGACACAAAAAGGTGCCATCGCCAACGCCATGAACAACCCACGCCAGAACGAGACATTCCAGCCATCGACCCCGGCCAGACGAACCAGAAGCGCA
>CBDUUF010000331.1:0-2715 GCA_965370375.1 uncultured Desulfuromonadaceae bacterium | reverse complement strand
GGCGTCAATCTGCACCTTTGATTGTGCGGCGTAAAGTACTACGCCTCCGCTCAAAGGTTTGATTTCCTTGACCTTGCGAAAAATTGCTGGTTGCCAAAACAGAAACCAAACTACACTCATCCAGTGTTTCCGGATGGATACTATTTAGGCGACTGCCGGGCTGTCTATGAGCCGACAGTTCCCGAGTAAGAGGGTTTGATTTGCATAGAGTTGCTATCACCGGAATAGGTATCGTCTCCTGCCTGGGGAACGATCTGGAAACTGTCGGCGCAGCGCTACGGGCCGGAGTGTCGGGGATTGTTGTTGATGAGCAACGGACCGAGCTCGGTTTCCGCAGCCCGCTGACCGGTCGGATCTCTGCTTTTGACCCGGCGATCCTGTCACGTAAACAACGCAAGAGTATGCCCGAGTTTGCTGTTTGGGCTTATGCTTCGGCGCAGGATGCTCTGGCAATGGCGGGTCTTGCTGCTGACGATGTCCAGAATGAACAGACCGGCCTGATCTACGGTTGTGATTCAAGTTGTATTGCCGCTATCGAGCAGGTCGATGCTTTGCGGGCCAAAGGCGAGACCAAGGCGATCGGCAGCGGGCAGATTTTCCGTTCCATGACTTCTTCCATCACCATGAACCTGAATACCCTGTTGCAGACCAAGGGAGCCAGCTGGTCATTGAGTTCGGCCTGCTCCAGCGGCGGCCACGCCATCGGTCAGGCGGCTGATCTGATTCGCCTCGGCCGGCAGGAGCGGATTGTCTGCGGCGGCGCACAAGAGGTCAACTGGCAGTCGATGTGCAGTTTCGACGGCCTCGGGGCTTTTTCGGTCAGAGTTGGTGACCCGACTGCGGCCAGTCGCCCGTTCGATGCCGGACGGGATGGTCTGGTGCCGAGCGGTGGTGCCGCGAGTGTTGTCCTTGAGCGTTATGATCTTGCCGAACAGCGTGGCGCAACCATTCTCGGCGAACTGCTCGGCTACGGTTTTTCCTCCGATGGTGGTCAGCTGTCAGTACCGAGTGACAACGGGATCAGTCGGGCGATGCGGATGGCTCTGGACCAGAGCGGATTGTCTACAGCGGAAATCGATTACCTGTGCGCGCATGCGACCTCGACTCCGGCTGGAGATGCGGCCGAGGCGGCTAATATCCGTGCGATCTTCGGTGCGACAACCCCGCCGATCTCATCGCTGAAATCGATGACCGGGCACGAACTCTGGATGTCCGGCGCTTCGCAGGTGGTCTATTCAACCATCATGGCGCAACAGAAATTTATTGCCGCGAATATCAATTATCACGAACCGAGTACAGAAACGGCCGGACTGAATATTATTCGCGAAACCATACCGCAACCGCCGACCAAGGTTCTGTGTAACTCGGCCGGTTTCGGTGGCACCAACTCCGCACTTGTCATCGGTTTTTCCTGACACTATGCAATACGACTCCATCATAATCGGCTCGGGCCTATCCGGCCTGACTTCTGCTTTACTGCTGGCACGTAGCGGTCGGCGGGTATTGGTGCTGGAGCAACATGCGCAGCCGGCGCCGGTGGTGCGGGGTTTTTCCCGTGGTGGCCAATATTTTGATAGTGGTTTTCACTATACCGGGGGGCTGGGTGATGACGGTGCATTTCGACCGCTTTTTCGGCACCTCGGTTTGGAAGAGAAGCTGACCCTTTTCCCGTTTGCTGAAAAAGGGTTTGATCGTCTGCATATTACGGCTACTGGCGAGACATGTGCGCTGCCGGTCGGATTTGAACAGATAAAGATGAAACTGGGAACGCAATTCCCGGCGGTACGAACCAAGATTGCACGGTATATCGATGACATTGCCGGGAGTTGGAGTAAATTTCCTTATCTTGATCTCGATATTGATCTGGCTGGTTTTAGTATGGAGTCGGTGCATGGCGAGTCATTATCAGGGCGGTTGCAGGAATTTGCCGATTATCCCTTGTTGCAAAGTCAACTTTCGATGCACTCTCTGCTTTATGGGGTTATGCCTGAGGCAGCGTCTGTAACCCTGAACACTCTGGTGACCGGATCGTATTATCATTCGGCTCACGGGATTGTTGGTGGTGGCCGGGCGTTGATAGGGGCCTTCCTTGAATTACTGGCTGAGGCGGGGGTGGATATTCGCTGTCGGGCCGAGGTAACGGAGCTGCTGACAACTTCTGATGGCATCCGCGGGGTCCGGCTGGCGAGCGGTGAAGAGCTGTTCGCCCAAGAGGTGATTGCGACTCTGAATCCTGCCTTGTTGCCGCAGCTGCTGCCGCAGGGAGCGTTGCGCCCGGCCTATTTGAAGCGGTTGAAAAAGTTACGTCAGACCCCTTCGGCATATATTGTGTACGCGAAAAGTCGCAGCTCTCTCGAATCTCTGCGTGGCAGCAATCTGTTTGTTCAGCCGGAGGCGGGGCTCTTCTCGTGTGTGGCAACGCAACCGTTGGATGAACGCCCCTTTTATCTGGCTGCGGCCGATCAGGGGACAGATGAAGCGATATACGGATTGATCGGTATCGTGCCGGCCGGTTATGCGGAGGTTTCCGAGTGGGAATCGCCTGAAAAACGTCGCTCATCCGGCTATTTAGCCCATAAGCAGAAGATTGGTGAGCGGTTGTTAAAACGGTTCTGTGATAATTGTCCGGAGCTTGGCGAGTTGGAGCTGGTTGAGCTGGCAACACCTTTGACCCTGCACGATTATTCTCTGGCGCCCGAAGGGGCGATTTATGGG
>CBDUUF010000330.1:0-2716 GCA_965370375.1 uncultured Desulfuromonadaceae bacterium | reverse complement strand
CGGTCAATATGCTGGCGCTGCGTTATTTTCGCAGTTATACAATGGCTGATTGGGTTCCCTACGTCGAAGCCGGAATCGGCGTGATCTATACTGATTTTCAGGTGGAAGGCCAAGGTTTGCGCTTTAATTTTAATCCACAAGCCGGGGTTGGTATGGAATACGGTCTGGCGAGTGGCGGCGCGGTGGTGACCGCACTCAGGCTGCACCATATTTCTAATGGCGGTTTTTATAGCGAAAACCGTGGTGTCAATTCGGCGCTGTTGATGGTCGGTTACCTTTTCTGAAAACTCAGATACACAAGGTTTCTTTCGAAAGAGCGGCATGAAAAAAGAGGATGTTCCGCAACAAGGTGGTCTTAATGCAGGTTGCCGTGAAGTCAATTATGCGACCGACAGCGATGGCCATTATTCGCTCGAACAGAGTGACGGCTGGGAGGCGAAGAATATCGCCCTGCGTCAGGCGTGGGAGGTGGTTATCGAGCAGTTGCGTGATGCGCTCGCCGAGGTTAAATCCGGAGAGAAGAGTGCATTGGCGTATCACATGGTTAAAAATCAGATGGATCCAGCGCTGCTTGCCAAATATTCAGGCATCGCCCGTTGGCGGGTGAAGCGACATCTGAAACCGACCGTGTTCGCCAAACTCGATGATGCGGCGCTAGACCCATATATGCAGCTGTTTGGTATGAGCGCAGACGGGCTACGCAGCGTGCCGGACTCTCCGGATTTGTCGCTGGCTGAACTAGATAACAGAGAGGGTGCCAATTCGTGAAGATAGATTTTCCCCATCGGCAGTTTGCGCATTGTGAAAGCGGTGTGACGGCCAATCTGCTTAATTATCATGGTCTGCCCTGCTCCGAAGCGATGGCTTTCGGAATCGGTGGCGGACTGTTTTTCGTTTTTGTCCGTTTAATAAAGTTTAATTTCTTCCATTTGACCACCTCGCGCACCAGCCGTGGATTTTTTTTTAAAAAAGCGACCAGACGCCTCGGGATAGAAGTGAAAAAACAGCAATTCAGGAGTCCGGCAGCAGCCGAAGAGACCCTCGATCGACTGCTTGCCGCGGGACGACCGGTCGGCGCGCAGACCGGGGTATTCTGGTTACCGTTCTTTCCCCCGGCGTACCGGTTTCATTTTAACGGCCACAATCTGGTTGTTTTTGGTAAAGAGGCAGATGACTACCTGATCAGTGACCCGATCTTTGCAGAGACGGTGCGTTGCCCGGCGGCGGATTTGCGCAAGGCGCGGTTTGCCAAGGGGGCGTTGGCGCCAAAAGGCAAAATCTACTATATTGAAAAGATGCCGGAGCAAATAGACCTGCCGCATGCGGTCGAGGCCGGTATCCGTGAGGTCTGCCGGGTGATGCTGAAAACTCCGGTGCCGCTGGCCGGGGTACGTGGTATTCGTTTGATGTCGCGCCAGCTAGCCAAGTGGCCGGCAAAACTCGGTGAGAAGAAAACGATACAACAGCTCGGACACATTATCCGGATGCAGGAGGAAATCGGCACCGGCGGTGGTGGTTTCCGTTTTATCTATGCGGCCTTTTTACAGGAAGCGGCCGGGGTGCTGGAAAATGACAAGTTGATCGATTTGTCGCAACGCTGCACCGATGTTGGCGATTTGTGGCGCGAGTTTGCTTTGATCGCTTCACGGGTCTGCAAGGGGCGGGTAGCGATGCAGAATGCATTTGACGATCTGGCCGATCTGTTGCTGCAGTGTGCGGCCAGCGAGGAAAAACTTTTTACCGATCTGCAGGCAGCAATTGCCCGCTGATCCCGAGCGCGAGAACTGATGACTCATCTGATGAACGATAGCGCACTTACGACTGAGAATCTGGTTAAGGTCTACCCCGGCGTTGTTCAACCAGCGCTCGATGGCCTGACCTTAAACGTTGCCCGTGGCAGTGTGTTTGGCCTGCTCGGTCCGAACGGGGCGGGGAAGACAACGACAATTTCGATTCTCTGTACTCTGCTGCGACCGACTTCCGGAGCCGTCACCGTTCTTGGCCACGATGTCATCCAACAAGCGGATGCTGTGCGCCGGTCGATCGGCCTGGTGCCGCAGGATATTGCCCTTTATCCGAGTCTGACCGCACGCGAAAATATGCGTTATTTTGCGCGAATTTTACGGGTGGCGCGACCACAGATAGAAAAACGGGTCAACGAATGTCTGGAGCTGGTCGGACTGCTTGATTGTGCTGACCGGCGGATCGAAACCTATTCTGGAGGGATGAAACGGCGGGCGAATCTGGCGGTCGGGATTCTGCATGAACCGGAGTTGCTGTTTCTCGATGAGCCGACGGTCGGCATCGACGCACAATCGCGCAACCTGATTCTCGAGCGCCTCGCCGAATTAAACCGTGCCGGGATGACCCTGATTTACACTACGCACTATATGGAAGAAGCGCAGCAACTCTGCGACGAAATTGCGATTATTGACGCCGGCAAGATGATCGCCTGCGGCGCACCGACGCAACTGGTCGCTGCTGCCGATGAATGTGCGAACCTTGAAGAGCTGTTCCTGGCGTTGACCGGGAAACAGCTCCGGGATTAAACAGACAGATATGTTGTTACTGGCGAATTTTAAAAAAGAACTGTTGCTACTGAGTCGTGATCGCGCCGGCCTGCTGGTATTGTTCGTCATGCCGATGCTGCTGGTGCTGGTGCTGTCGCTGATTCAGGACAACCTGTTTCGCGCCACTGGTGAAACGGCAACCCGGG
>CBDUUF010000329.1:0-2742 GCA_965370375.1 uncultured Desulfuromonadaceae bacterium | reverse complement strand
ACTCAAGAACCAGTTTTTGTTCAAAAATTCTTCTATAGGTAGCTTCCTGGCCGACACCGACGACAAAGAACTTTTTGATTTTTTGTGGTTCGACCGTATCGTCTGACCAGACATTGAGCAGTTCAGTGGTAGCGCAGGAGCTGAGCAACAGGACAACAGATAGTAGTAGAACAAAGCGGATTCTCATCAAAAATCTCCTACGTAAAAGAATTTTAAAAAAGGCTAACTAAAATATTCAGACAATAAGTCTCTTTAACAAGCCTGATCATTATAATGCTTATAGCTGAAATAGCAAAGAGCATCGCCCTGCCGCGAAATATTCAAGTAAATGGCTGCCGACAATTGTCCATCTCAAGCATGAACAACTCATTGTAAAACGGCAATAATGCTTATCTATATTTGACAGTCGCCGCAGGCAAGATACGCTAAAGATATGAGAAGACGACAGTTGCTGCACATATTTGCGGGTCTGTTGCTCACCCTTCTACCTCTATTCAGCTTACTGGCCAGTCCCGGGCCGCAGACAACCATCCGCCACCTGGTGGTGCAATCAAGCATCAACCCGGTCACTGCCGGGTTTATCGTTGAGCAGATTACAACTGCCAACGAACTCGAGGAACTGGCGGTTCTGATACAGATCGACACACCCGGCGGCCTAGACACCGCCATGCGCATGATTATCCAGGCCGAATTGCAATCGGTACGACCGGTTATAGTTTATGTGGCCCCGTCCGGAGCCCGGTCTGCTTCAGCCGGTGCCCTGATCACCATAGCCGCAGATTTTGCCGTTATGGCTCCTGGTACGAATATTGGGGCCGCCCACCCGGTTGCCATTGGCGGTGGTGACCAACAGAGTGAGACTATGCAGGATAAAGTGGTCAACGACGCCGTTGCCTACATCAGAAGCCTGGCTGAGCAACGTGAACGCAATGTCGAATGGGCCGAACAAGCGGTGCGCAACAGCGCCTCTATTTCAGCCCAGGAAGCACTCAAGCTCGGTGTGATCGATCTGGTTGCCGAAAATGTCGAGGCGCTACTCAAAGGACTCGACGGCAAAACTTACCAGCGCAATGGTAAGGCGCTTGTTTTTAACACTGATCAGGCCAAGCTTGTTTCGGTCGAAATGAACTGGCGGCAAAAAATTCTCAACACTATCAGCAACCCGACGGTCGCCTATATGTTGTTGATGCTCGGTATGCTCGGTATCTTCTTCGAAATCTCCCAGCCAGGAGTGATCCTGCCCGGAGTCGTTGGTGCCATCGCCCTGCTTCTGGCATTTTTCGCCCTGCAAACCCTGCCGGTTAATTACGTCGGCGTTTTACTTATCTTGCTGGCACTGATGTTGTTTATTCTGGAAGTAAAAGTCATGTCGTACGGCATGCTGACCGTCGGCGGTATCGTCGCTATGGCGATCGGTTCGTTGATTCTGATCGACAGCAGTGAACCATATCTGCAGATTTCCAAGGCGGTGATTGCCGCCAGCGTATTGACCAGTAGTGGCTTCTTTTTGCTGGCCACCTGGCTGGTATTTCGCACCCAGAAACGTCCGGTCTTATCTGGCCTCGAAGGGATGATCGGCGAAATTGGTCAGGCAGCCAGCCCGATTGACGGCAGCGGCAAGGTTTTTGTCCATGGCGAATACTGGCAAGCTGAATCCAATGAGCCGGTCGCTGAAGGTGATGAAATAGAAGTGATTGGCATCGGCAAACATATGCACCTGCTGATCAGGTCATACAGAAAAAGCGCCTGACAACAAAACCAATTTCAGGGTAGAGGAGTATCGTTATGTTCGGACTCGGAGTGAATGTTTTCTGGATCATTGCTTTCATTATCTTGGCCTTGCTTGTAGCCTCAGCTGTTCGGATTCTGTTCGAATACGAACGGGGCGTAGTCTTTCGCCTCGGCCGCTTTGCCGGGGTTAAAGGCCCTGGTCTGCGCTTCATAATTCCGGTTGTCGATCAACTGGTCAAGGTCAGTATGCGCACCGTCGCCATGGACGTACCGCCACAGGATGTCATCACCCGTGATAACGTCTCGATGAAAGTCAATGCCGTTATCTATTTTCGGGTTATTCAGCCGGAAAAAGCCTTGATCGAAGTTGAAAAATATCTCTACGCTACCAGCCAACTCGCACAAACTTCACTACGCAGCATTCTTGGGCAGGTCGAGCTTGATGATCTGCTGGCTGAACGCGACAAGATCAACAAGAGTCTGCAGGAATTACTGGATCGCCAGACAGATCCATGGGGGGTGAAGATCTCCAACGTCGAAATCAAGCATGTCGATCTACCGATCGAAATGCAACGGGCGATGGCACGCCAGGCCGAAGCCGAACGGGAACGGCGGGCAAAAATCATCCACGCCGAAGGTGAATGGCAAGCCTCGGAAAAACTCGCCAAAGCGGCCAGTATCATCAGCACCGAATCCGGTGCTCTGCAGCTGAGATTCCTGCAGACCTTGACCGAGATCGCCAGCGAAAAAAACTCGACCATCATCTTCCCGCTGCCGATTGAATTAATCAAACCGTTTCTAGATGCGGCTGAGAAAAGCAAGGGTGACACTTGAAATTATGGATTGTCGTTCGTGGGATTGTGAACTTCATGGAGATAAACTCAGGGACGTTTCGCTTTCGGCAGACCTTGCACCACCAGTTCATACGACTCATCAATCAACCCGAACACCAGCTGTTCCGGTAATGTTCCATCGAGAACCAGTGTGTTCCAGTGTCGTTTGTTCATGTGA
>CBDUUF010000328.1:0-2752 GCA_965370375.1 uncultured Desulfuromonadaceae bacterium | reverse complement strand
GCCAGGCGGCGTTTTTTAGAGGTGAGGTCAAGCAGGCGCAGCTCGTCGGTCACGGCATCCCCAAACAAGGTCAGGCCGACTGGCGGCGGTTCAAAATCGTTGCCATCACGCAGCAGCAGGGTCACCAGGTCGTGCCGGGCGGAGATCTGCCTGAGCAGTGGTAGCGGCAGTGCGCAGTGCAGGTCCGAGAGCAGGATCAGCAGCCCCGGTTTGCGATTGAACCCCTGTGCGGCATGCAGTGCTGGTTGCAGGTCACTGCCGCTCCCTTGCGGGCGCAAGGTTAAAAGCTCACTGGCAATTCGTTGCGCCTGACGGATTCCGCGCTTTGGGCGAACCGATTGTTCCACCCGATCGGAAAAGGCGATCAGGGCGAGCCGGTCGCCACCGCTGACGGCGGCAAAAGCGAGCAGACCGGCAGCTTCAGACAGTAAGCGGCGCTTGGCTGGGGTGCAGGAAGGGGAGATATCGGCCAGCAGGGTGATGGTGCGTGATCGCTCTTCTGCGTAGAGTCTGGTATAGGGGAGTCCGGTGCGGGCGGTGGCTGACCAATCAATGCGGCGGATATCATCGCCAGGCAGATAGGGGCGCAGATCACTGAATTCCATCCCCTGGCCGCGGAAGCGGGAACGGCAGGCGCCGGAAAGCAGACCGGCCAGTTCACGACTGGCGGTAATCTGCAGTCGACGGATGGCGGCCCGTTTTTCAGCTGTAGCACCAGTCATGCAGACTCCGGAAATAAGTTCAGGGGGCTGGAATGGTATCAAAAATCCGCTGCAGCAGGTCGTCTGCCACGGCCCCTTCGACGTCGGCTTCGTAGGAGAGCAGCAGGCGGTGGCGCAGAACCAGCGGCGCGACCGTGAGCACATCATCCGGTACCACGTAGCCGCGCTGCTGTAAAAAGGCGTGGGCGCGGGCGGCCCGGGCGAGGAAAATACTGCCGCGGGGTGAGACGCCGTGATCGATCAACGCTGCCAGCTCGTTCAGACCGAAGGCGGCCGGGTCGCGGGTGGCGGCGACCAGGTCGAGCAGGTAGTCGCGAATACGCTCATCCAGGTGGATCGTGCCGATTACTTCCTGAGCCGCCGTCAACTCCTGGGCTGACATGGTTGCTGCCGGTGGCTGCGGGTCGCTGACGCTGATGCGGTCGACAATCTGCGCTTCGTCGGCCCGATCCGGATAGTCGACCAGCGCCTTGAACAGGAAACGATCAATTTGTGCTTCGGGGAGCGGGTAGGTCCCTTCGTGTTCCAGCGGGTTTTGGGTCGCCATGACCATAAACGGTTGCGGCAGTTTATGGGTCTGTTCACCTAGAGTGACCTGCTGTTCCTGCATCGCTTCGAGCAGGGCCGACTGCACCTTGGCCGGGGCGCGATTGATCTCATCAGCCAGCACCATGTTGGCAAAAATCGGCCCCTTGCGGGTCTTGAATTCGCCGGAGCCGGGATGGTAGATCGGGGTGCCGACCAGATCGGACGGCAGCAGGTCGGGGGTGAACTGGATTCGTTGAAAATTCAGATCCATGGCGGCGGCCAGGGTGGTCGCCGTAAGGGTTTTGGCCAGTCCGGGAACACCTTCGATCAGGATGTGCCCTTTGCATAAAAAAGCCATGACCAGCGCGTCAAGCAGCCGGTCATGGCCAATAATAACTTCACTGACGGCCCGGCGCAGGCGATCGAAATGCGCCGACAGCTCAGTGATCTTTGCTTCAGTCTCAGAAAATTCTTGCCTGGTCAGCTGGTCTGGCAATAGGCCTCCTTCACCTTGCGCAGGGCGTTCTGCTCGATCTGGCGCACCCGCTCGCGGCTGATGTCGTATTCGTCGGCCAGATTCTGCAGGGTTGCCGTCTCTTCGTCAAGCAGCCGTCTCTGCACAATATGGCGTTCCCGTTCATTCAGAACCTGCATAGCCTGATGGATCTGCTCTTGCAGTTGCCGGTTCTCCTGCTTTTCCGCAAGATCCTCTTCCTGATTGCTCCGTTGCTCAACCAGTCGATCCAGACGAGTATAGTCTTCTCCGGCGAAGAGTTCAACATCGAGTGAGCTGTCACGTCCGGACATCATGGTCGCCATCTCTTCGATATCTTTTTCGCTGACCTCCCGTTTCTCTGCTAAATCAGCTACCGGCGCGCTTCCGGTCAGGCTGCGCATCTCCGATTGGGTCTGCTTCAGTTTGAAGAAAAGTTTCTTCTGGGCTCGGCTGCCGCCGATCTTGACCAGCGACCAGCTGCGCATTACAAAGTTCTGGATATAGGCGCGGATCCACCAGACCGCATAACTGATCAGGCGAATACCGCGCTCCGGGTCAAACTTGTTGACCGCCAGCATCAGGCCGATGTTCCCTTCCTGCACCAGATCGAGTTGCCGAAAACCGTAACGACGGTATTCATTAGCGACCTTGACTACGAAGCGCAGGTTAGCGCAGATCAGCTGGTGCGCAGCATCGAGATCGTTGTCGCTTCGATAGCGCCGGGCCAGTTCAACCTCCTGGCTGCGATCCAGAATGTCATATCGGTTGATCTGGGTCATGTAGTGTTCAAAACTGTCACTGACGACCGGCAGGCTTGTAACGCTCATAGCTTTCTAACTCCACGTTAAAATAAAAGAAAGTAGGCATTCCTTGCAGCCTGTCGGACAATCAATAAAGCTGGCTGCTTGGTTACAACAGTGGCGAGACTACTGATTTGATAGCCGTATAACAACGGCGATCCGCAGGTAAATGAACTGTGCAGATGTGCAGTCGATTGGCGTTGAAA
>CBDUUF010000327.1:0-2756 GCA_965370375.1 uncultured Desulfuromonadaceae bacterium | reverse complement strand
CGGCCGCTTCGAGCTCTCTGGCTCGCTCCATCACCTCCATCGCCAGAAACGGCGTTACTGCATTCGCGCGTTTAGCAATATGAATCGGTTTTTCCTTCGGTGTCATTTAGCAAACCTCCTGATGAGGCAGGGTACAGATGCCGGTCACTGTTGGCAAGAACTAGGAGGCTATTGATGAGATGGTCTCCTAGAAAACATATTATTATTCTTGAACAATACCATCTATTAAAAACAACGTGGGAACAGACTTCAAGTCTATCCCCACGGCAATGATTCAATTAAATACAGCTTTCAGTCAAAATCGATGGTCATAACTCTTCGAGCTGCAACTGGCCATCGTCAACAACATCGTTCTCATCGAGCACGGTTGTCGTCAGCGGAACAGCAATCGAGTCCTTATCCAGCTTGAAATAAGCGATACTCACCTTAAGTTGTTCCGCCTGGCTCGCCAGCTCTTCAGCCGTTGAGGCCATCTCTTCGGCGGCCGCAGCGTTCTGCTGAATGACTCGATCCAGCCCCTGAATCGCGTGATTGATCTGCTCGGCACCAGAATCCTGCTCCCGACTGGCGGCAGCAATCTCCTGTACCAGACTGGCAGTCCGTTCGATGTTCGGCACCATTTCATCGAGAATCACCCCGGCCATTTCGGCTTTACTATGGCTGCCGCTGGAAAGCTCGTTGATTTCAACCGCAGCCTCCTGACTCTTTTCCGCCAATTTACGAACCTCGGCAGCAACCACGGCAAACCCCTTGCCATGCTCACCGGCACGCGCCGCCTCGATCGCTGCGTTCAAGGCCAGAAGATTGGTCTGTCGGGCAATCTCTTCGACCACCTGTATTTTTTCAGCCACCTCTTTCATGGCGACAACAGTGCCATGCACGGTCTCGCTGCCATCTCGAGTATCGGCGGCAGCTTTAACCGCGATTGCTTCAGTTTCGCTGGCATGGTCGGCATTCATCCGAATATTAGCCGCCATTTCCTCGATTGACGAGGCGGCCTCTTCGGCAGCCGACGCCTGATCCGCGGCTCCACGCGACATCTCCTGCGAGCCTTCATTAAGTGAATGACTTCCGGCTAAAACATTGTCGGCAGCAAGGCTGACTTGCGATAAAACCTGGCGCAATGAAATCACCATTTTCTGTAACGACAGGCCCAGCTGGTCTTTATCCGAAGCGAGAGGAATTTCGACCCCGAGATCACCTTCAGAGATATCTTCGGCAACCTCGGCAATCTGCTGCAACGAGCCGGACATCCGGTCCATTGCCTCAGCAAGTTGCCCGACCTCATCATTGGAAGAGTAATTCATCCGCCGGGTGAAATCACCCAGAGCAATCTCCTTGAGATTCTCAACCGCCAGCAATACCGGCTTAACCAGCCGGTGACCAAATATTGACGAAAACAGAGCCGCCAGCAAACCGATCAACATTGCCGTGATGACAATACTTAGATTCATGTCATCAAATGAGGCTTGAATTGCCATACTGGCGCCGAGGAACTCCTCTTCAGGAATCGACGCTCCGACAATCCAACCCTGCTCCGGATAAACCATAAACCGGATCATGGTCGCGACCTTTTCGCCACTGAATGGATTCAATTCCTCAGTTGTTACCTCTTCAACATCTCCGGGCTGCATCGAGGCAGACAGCTCAACCACGCGACTGAACAAGGTCTTCTGGTCGGAGCTCAGACTATCCGTCCCGCCGGGATGAACTGAAAACCGGGGATTATCTCCCTGCTGTGCAATCCAGAGATAACCGTTTTTCCCAATCCGCGTCGCAGCCACCTGCTCCCTGAAGTACGCATGGAGTTTCTGTTCTCCAACCATGTCATACAAGGTTTCCATTTCATCGAGAAACACGCCCGGAGCAATTATCAGATCAAGTGGCTCAAACGCCCGATAATAAACCGCCTTGTCTCGACCGGTCGTAACGCTGGTATAGGTAATAAAGCCATTACGCTCTGAAAGCATGGTATCGATATGTGCCACTCCAGCGAGGCTTTTGCCCTCACTCTTCGGATGTACAGTCAGAACTCCGGCGTTGTTCAGACCGAAGGCATAGCCGGTTTTACCGATCCGTTCAGCCATAACAAAACTACGAATCTTTTTGGCATCGGAATTCTCGCCAAACTCACGATAGTAGCGGGCAATTTTACTGTGGATCGCATCGGCCCGTGAACGCAGATAATTTTTGATCGCCGTATCGCGCTGCTGGCGAATCATTCGCTGATAACTCTCCGACAAACGGATAACTGACGTAACCGAATGATCCAGATCGCCGTCCACGAGGACTTCAGCTTCATGGGCAGCGAGCCGTTCGGTTTTTCCGGACAGTGTATTGACGACAATCATAATGGTTAACAGCGGTGCGACAACGGCAACAATCGCCATCGACATTATCTTGTATTTGAGTGACATAGTTCAAAGTCCCTTCACAAAATATTCAGCGATAAAAACCACGCAGAACCATTTTGTCTGCCAGATGAAAAGCAATTACAGGCATTCAGAGGTTCAATACAAACCTAAATGACCTGATTCCATTGTCAAGTTGCAGCCGAGCAGAGTCATATCAACAACTCAAACCAATAGTTTTCGTCTATCATTAATTTCTTTAGCAAAATTATAAACAACCGGCCTTTTACCACGCTACACACAAATCTTGAACTTTTTTATCGTTACAAATATCAAACCAAATGGCCGACACTTAAGCTTGGTTTTAAAATCGGGTAGGAGGCGGGATTACTCCCGCCGTCCTCC
>CBDUUF010000326.1:0-2775 GCA_965370375.1 uncultured Desulfuromonadaceae bacterium | reverse complement strand
GGCCGGGGCAATAAAGGTGGTGTAGGCGATCGGTTGACCGGCAATGCTCATTTCACCGACCATCACCGCCAGGCCGAGGCCGAAGGCGAGGATGTAGAGCAACGGCTCAAGCAGCGGTGGCAGAAAGGCGATTTTCCAGGTCTTCTGGTAGACGCTGAAGTTGCGCTGCCAGACCCGCATGGTGCGGCTGCTGATTTTAGACAGGAGTGGCCAGTTCATTCGCGCAACTCCCGGCCGGTCAGCTTGAGGAACAGGTCTTCCAGGGTAGCCGGTCGCATGGTACATCCCTCACAGCGGACATCCCGGGTCAGATCAAAAAACAGATCATCGCCATTGTCGAGGTGGACGATCAAGCGCTTGCCGGTATCTTCAAACTGGCAATTTTTTTTATTCAGGTAGTCGCGAATCGCCTGATCTGGATCGGCGATTTCCAGCACTGAATGGCCGATTTTCTGCCGGATCAGCTCGGCCGGATTGCCTTCGATCAGAATAGTGCCGTGATCGACGATAATCATCCGGTCGCAGAGGCGTTCTGCTTCCTCCATATAGTGAGTGGTGAGCAGGATGGTTAAGCCCTGCTCTTTTAACTCGGCCAGTTTTTCCCAGAGCAGCTGCCGGCTTTGCGGGTCGAGTCCGGTGGTTGGTTCGTCGAGGATCAGCAGGTCGGGTCGATTAACCAGCGCCCGGGCGAGCATCAGTCGCCGCATCAGACCACCCGAAAGAATCTTTACATCATCGGCAGCACGACTACTAAGGGCAAAAAATCCGAGCAGTTCGTCGGCGCGGGTTTCCGCTTCCCGCCGCGGGATGGAGAAGTAGCGGGCGTAACCGACCAGATTCTCGCGCACCGAGACATCCGGGTCGAGTGAGTCTTCTTGCTGACAGATGCCGATACGTCCCTTGATCTCACGCAGGTGGGTGTCGATATCGAGCCCGAACAGGTGTAGGGAGCCTGAATCGCGCGGGGTGTAACCGTAAAGCATGCGGATAGTGGTGGTCTTGCCGGCGCCGTTTGGGCCGAGCAGACCGAAGCACTCACCTTCGCCGATTGAAAAGGAGATACCGTCGACCGCTTTAAGGTTGCCGTATGTTTTGCGAAGGGAATCGACTTGCAGAATAGTCATAGAAATCTTTCTATCGTTTATCTTGAGTAAAGTTTACGCCGTTATGAATGATATGACAAGTTCATCGACTCGTCTTGAGTTCAGTGGTTGGTCGTGATAGTGTCGCGAGCAGTCAGTTTTATTCAATTTTTCAACCCTTTTATGAGCGAGAAAATCGATGTTGCTTCAGGGGACTCTTGTTAATGTCGGTGCCATTATTGTCGGTGCCTTGATCGGTCGCTGGCTCGGTCACGCTCTTTCCGAGCGGATGCGGCAGACGCTGATGGTTGCACTTGGCCTGGCGGTATTGTTGATCGGTTTGCAACTGGCTATCCAGAGTCAGCAAATAATGATCGTGATCGCCAGCCTGATTTTCGGCGGGCTGATCGGTGAGTCGATCGGCATTGAAAAGCGTCTGGAGCAGTTTGGCCTGCTTCTCCAACGCCGCTTTGCTGGCACCGGAAAAATCGCTGAGGGGTTCGTGACCGCCAGCCTGCTTTACTGTGTCGGGTCTATGGCGGTGATGGGGGCGCTGCAAGATGGTCTCGGCGGTACGCCGACTATTCTCTATGCCAAGTCGGCTCTCGATGGCATCGCCTCAGTTGCTCTCGCCTCGACCCTCGGCATCGGTGTGCTGTTCTCTGTTGTGCCGCTATTGCTTTATCAGGGGGCGATCACCCTGCTGGCCGGTTTGGCCAAAACGATTCTGACCGATCCGGTGATTGTGGAAATGAATGCAGTCGGCGGCTTGTTGATTGTCTCTATTGCCTTCGATCTGCTCGGTATCAAGCGTTTGCCGGTCGGCAACCTGCTGCCGTCAATCTTTGTCACCATCGGCCTGCTTTGGGCTTTTGGTCTGGCCTGAGTTTCGTATGTGTTGTTTTTTAGCCTTTTCAGGGTAGACTTTAAACCTGTCTAATTCCTCCTGCTGGACCCGGAGCCTTATGGAAGATTTTCTGTTTCTACGCGACATGCTTGTATTGCTCGGTCTGGCGGTGTTCAACGCCTATCTGTTCAGCCGCCTCCGACTGTCGCCAATTGTCGGTTATCTGGTCACCGGCCTGCTGGTCGGCCCGTACGGGTTTAACCTGCTTGGCTCTGTGCACGAAGTCGAGATCATGGCCGAAATCGGCGTGATTATGCTGTTGTTTACCATCGGCCTCGAATTTTCGGTTGGTCGGATGGCCCGGCTCAAAGGGTTGATGCTGAAAAGCGGTCTGCTCCAGGTGTTTTTGACTACCGGACTGGTATTTGGCGCGGCCCTGTTGTTTCATATCGATTGGCGACCGGCCCTGGCTCTCGGCATGGCGCTGGCTCTATCATCGACAGCGATCGTTCTGAAGCTGTTGCTGGAAAGTGGCGAGGTCGACGCCGCGCATGGGCGTGTATCTCTGGCCGTACTCCTCTGTCAGGATTTGTGCGTCATCGGTTTCTTACTTATTCTACCGCTGCTCGGCGGTGATTTTGTGCAGCCGTCACTATTTGCTTTGTTGCGCTCGGTTGCCCTTATCGCCGGTCTGTCTCTGTTTGCCCGTCACCTGCTGCAACCGTTGCTGCGTAATGTGCTGAAGACGCGTTCAGCCGAGCTGTTCCGCCTGATGATCCTGACCCTGGTTCTCGGCACTGCCTGGGTAACTTACGAGGCGGGGCTTTCACTCGCCCTCGGTGCTTT
>CBDUUF010000325.1:0-2779 GCA_965370375.1 uncultured Desulfuromonadaceae bacterium | reverse complement strand
GGCGATCCACTCAATCTTGTTGTTATCGGCAACGGAGCGTCTGTGCTATCAGCTTTTGTTCGGCAAGGTTGGGATTTGACCGAACCGGCCCGGTTTGCCACAGCCTGGAAAACTATTACCTCATCCATTTTCAGCAGTAGCTACCGAACATCGCCAATATCGGCACTATATCTGTTCGACCGACCACAGGACGTAGCTCTACAAAAATCACGAAAATCGGTTGATGAACGTAATCACCTGCGCTTATGGCGTGCACCGGTCAACTATCAAGGCAGTACCGTCTGGGTTGGTCAGATCAGCCGTGATATCGGTATTAAATTTTCAAGTAAAACCTTTGTCACCCATAAGATAGATCCGGTGGTCGATGAAGCTCGTCTTTATGTCCTGATGGACCTACTCGGTTCACATGCTATTGAAAAATATGGACTGGTCAAAGGGGTTGGTGAAACAAAACTTGGTCAACCACGATACAACTACACTGTCGACCCATACTTCACTGACGGCCTGCGTGTTGTTCTGTTCATCAGTTCCGAACAGATTGACTACATCAATGTCGATTGGCTCGAATGGGAAGAGTTTCCACGCCTCAACACAATCCGGACAACAGCCGAGCCCAAAACACCGCACACCGATACCGAACCGGAGGCCCCTTGAAGCTGAGAACAGAGAGTCTGATTCAAACTGAAACAGTCAAGGTGCGCATTATGGCATTGACCCCCGTTGAAGAGACTGCGTGGCATCATCATTCAGAGGTCACTGACAATATCTTCGGCTTAACCGGGGCGATTACTATCCACCTGAAGAGACCGGAAGAAACTATAGATATACAACCGGGTTCACGGTGTGAAATCCTGCCTGGCCGTCAGCACAAGGTTTGTAATACCAGTCTGGATCAAGGTGCAAGCTATCTGCTGATTCAAGGTGTTGGCCGCTATGATTTTTTGACCAAAAACAACTCTGGACCGTGACCAAAAACAGTCTCTGCGTCATTGAATAAAATAGCCCCGGTTAGCAAATATGCTAATCGGGGCTATTTTATTCAATATAAATTTCAGCTGAATTGTTAAATCAAGATTCGACAATCTCCAGCAGTTCCAGATCAAAAGCCAAATCTTCTCCCGCCAACGGATGGTTGGCATCAAGCGTCACACTGGCTTCATCGACATCAAGGACTATCACCACGATGGCATCACCCTCTTCGTCAATCAACTCAAGATTTTTCCCCGGTTCCGGATTGATATCCTCGGGAAACTGCTCTTTTTCGACCACAAACACCCGTTCCTCGTCATACTCACCAAAAGCATCTGCAGCTTTAATCACAAGCTCTGCTTTCGAGCCGACTTCAAGGCCGACCAGGACCTCTTCAACCTGTGGAAAAAAATCGCCACCACCAATCACCAGCTCCATCGGGCCGATTTCGCATTCACAATCATCCGGCTCACATTCGGAGTGCTCAACAGTGCTATCGAAAATAGTCCCGTCGTCGAGTCGGCCGGTAAAATTAATCCGGACCTTGTCACCCTTGCTCGCTTTTGCCATCAGGATATCCTTCCATGCAATTAACAGACTAGCCTTGTCATTTTTGTAACATAAGCGGCCTGCCTTGGATATGACTATTTCATCATTTCACGTCCGACGTTGCAGCGCTGACCCCGGCCAAGTAACCAGTTGACCAGCAGGCCTGAAGATTAAAACCACCGGTCGGAGCATCAAGGTCAAGAATTTCACCGGCAAAAAACATATTTTCAATCTTCTTTGAACGCATGGTCCGCATATCAACATCCTGCAAAGCTACGCCACCAGAGGTGATGATCGCCTTTTCAAACCCGGCACATCCAGCTACCTGTAACTCAAGGTTTTTGAACAGCTGAAGCAGTTTTTTTCGCTCTTCGCGGTTAACTGAATGACATTTTTTATACGGATCTATCCCGGACAGGGCGATAAAGGTTGCGATCATATCCTTCGGCAATAGCTTGCCCAGCGAGTTACGAAAATCCCGATTGTTATGTTCGCGCAATTCCCGTTCCAGGCGTTTGGTAAACGTCGCGGCTTCGACTGCCGGCTTCAGATCGAGTTGCAGCGCAACCGGGCCACGCTTCAACGCATCCCGGATCGTCACGCTCAGGTCGAGAACAATCGGTCCGCCGATGCCGTTGCGGGTGAAAAATGTCTCGCCAAATCGCTCCGCCAACTTCTTACCATTTTGCCAAACGGAGAGTTGCACGTTCTTCAAATTGATCGACATTAAATCAGCGGTCCATTTTTCACGCAGACGTACCGGCACCAGCGCCGGCTCCGGTTGAATCAAGGCATGCTCTGTTTCCCTGGCCCAGCGATAACCGTCGCCGGTCGACCCGGTCTCCGGATATGACAGACCGCCGGTCGCAACCACGAACCGGTCGGCAAAATATTCGCCTTTTGCCGTCCGAACTGACACAATTCGATTATCTTCCAGCGTAATTTCATCAACCGGACAAGAAACCTGCAGCTCAACGCCAGATTCAACGATAAAACGATCCAAAGCCGCCTGGACTTCTTTAGCGCCGCCCTGCTCCGGGAAGACCCGTCCGCCGCGTTCTACCTTGAGCTGCAAACCATGATCCGCAAAAAATTGAATCGTTTCCGCAACCCCGAAGGCGTACAGGGCGGTTAACAAGGCACGACCGTTGCGGCCAAACTTTTCAGAAAACTTTCGAACATCAGGTTCATCGTTGGTGACGTTACAGCGCCCTTTACCGGTAATGAGTACTTTGGCACCACAGCGCCGGTTTTTTTCCAG
>CBDUUF010000324.1:0-2789 GCA_965370375.1 uncultured Desulfuromonadaceae bacterium | reverse complement strand
GCGCAGCGGCCTCCGTTGCGCCATACATGACATACAGCTCAGTCTGGTCAGGGAGCACCCGAAGCAAGTACTCTTTGGTTGTTCTGGCCATCTGACCGCCGGCCTGAGAACAGTAACGCAAGCTGCCCAGACGATCGCGATAAGCCGCCAATGGTGACTTATGCAGTAAATGGGCGTAGGTCGACGGCACACCGGAGAAGCCGGTCACATTTTCCTCAGCCATCTGTTTAACCACTGTTGCCGGGAAGGCGAAGCGGTTGTAAATTACAACCCGGCCGCCTACCGCAAAATGAGTATTGAGCAGAGATTTGCCCATGACATAAAAGAACGGCAAGACCACCATCTGCACATCGTTCCGGGTGAGGTGCAGATAACTGATAATGGAAGCGGTGTTAGTCACTACGTTTCGATGAGTTAGCATCACACCTTTTGGAACTCCGGTTGATCCCGAGGTAAAAACGATACTCGCCAGGTCAGCAGCATCGACTGAAATGTTCGGTGCATTACCCGACCCGTCTTTAACAACCTCACTCCATAAATTGTAATCACACTGGCAATTTGCTGTAGGTGAATTCTCATCACCGACCAACAACAATGACTCGATACCGAGGTCAGCCATATCAAATCTGCACAATTCCTCCTGCTTTTTCCCGGGCAAAATCGCAATTCTTGGCCGGATTGATGTCAAAATCGGCTCGAGACCGGTCGATTTGAGCTCCGGGTTCAAAGGGACAACAACAGCCCCGGCCTTGAGGGTCGCATAGTAACTGACGACATATTCCAACCCGTTGGCCAACAGAAGAACAACCCGGTCGCCCCGGCCAACATCCTGAGTAATCAGCCACGCTGCCAGATTATTGGCTGCAGCATCAATCCCGGCGTAGGTCGCACGCGTCTTGTCATCCACCAGCGCACACTTGTCCGGATACTCTCTGGCGCTCTGCTCAAGAAATTGATGGATCAATGTTGATGTCATAGCCATCGCAAGATGTTCCTATCAAGAGTTAGCGACCGCCTGCAGTCGGTTCTCCAGGTAATTGGCAATGTTATCGATCGAATCCAGATTCTCCGGCAACAACTCATCGTCGGCGACCATCACCTGGAACTCCTCACTGATAAAATTGACGATTTCGAGAATCCCCATAGAATCAACAATCCCGCTGTCGAGAAAAGAAACCTGATCGTCAAGCCCATCGTCATCACCGAATAGAAAATTATCGACAATAAAACTGCGTATTTGTCCTTTTAAGTCCCCCATATCCAATCCTTTCTAAATATTAATTGTCGGGGCTTGCCCCGGTTTTATTTCAGGCACGCCAGCAACCAGTTGCGGTGGCAGATGCAGGTAACGCGTGGTCGAACGCTTCGTACTGATATCGGCAAACACGTGCTCTACTTGCGCTGTGGTCAAATCAACGGCTTTAGCAACGTATTCAGGTGCAATGCCGTTATTTTTGGCGTATAGACAAAGATCCATCTGGGGATAAGGGAGAGAAAAATAAAATTCGTCTTGGCCCTGACTGAGCGAATAGGTGTCGGTAGTCGGCGCCCGTTTGCAAATTTCTTTCGGCACCCCGAGATATTCGGCCAGCTGATAAACCTGTGATTTGTAAAGATGCGCAATCGGTTTTACATCGGAAGCGCCATCGCCGAGTTTGACAAAGAAGCCCTGATCGTACTCGAGCCTATTCGGTGTACCGGCAACGGCAAAGTTCAGCCGATCGGCATGATAGTACTCAAGCATTTTGCGAGTACGCTGTTTGAAATTGGTTGCGGCGACGATGCCGCGATACGCCTCGAGCGACAGTCGTTTATTCAGCAGAGTGCCGTCCGGTGCTTGCGCCACCACAGAAGAGAGGCTGAAACCCTTATTATTACTGCTATCGGCGATGACTATCTTCGACTTCCAGCCGGCACCGTATTCCGGAATAACCAGTCGCACCGCGTCATCGTAGCGACGGTAACAACCGAGCGCGTCGAGAATTTCAGAGATATCTTCATGCGCCGTTTCAATGTTGAACGCCTTGGCCATGGAATGGCTCAACAGCAGTGTTTCAGGCGCGGAATGCCGCTCCGGCATCTCCAAGCCAAAGACCCTTTGTGCCCCGAGTGCCCGGACCGCCAACGCCGCAGTGACACTACTGTCGATGCCGCCGGAAAGACCGATAACCAACCCTCGGCGCTTCACCCGGTTGCGCATTAACTCCCGCAGTCTCACCGTGATTCGCTCGGTCTCCTGTGCCGGATCGAGCTGCAGAACAGCACTGGAAAATTCAGCTTGCCCCATTACATTTCCTCCCTCATCAGATAAGAACGGTTTGCAGCTTGTTGGTGGATGTCGTGCCAGTTCGCTAAAGGTACTTTCCTGACAACTTTGTCCGGAATGACCGGACTCACCAAACTCCCGTGATAGCGCTCAATAAAATTCTCGTGAATCAGTTGGGTAGAGAGTATTCCGACAACCGCCATATTTTCCATTTCACTGGTGTGCACCCGGTCGGCTCGCAATTGTTTTGCAAAAAGATTTTGCACCTTAGCCACATTGAAAATCCCCGCCCTTTTCACCTGATCAAAACAGATCAACTCACTCATTGAACCATCGGTCTGATTAAAAAACACCGGGCCGGTCGGCGCACGGTAAGGTTGTTTGGCTCGGTTGCAGATTGAATCGGGTATCTGCCCCTGATAGGCCTTTTTCAGCATATGCTTCTCTTTCAACCCCGGCATTTTCCAATGGGCCGGCAGCCGGGCCGCAAAATCGATCAGCCGATGATCCAGGTAAGGCAGAC
>CBDUUF010000323.1:0-2791 GCA_965370375.1 uncultured Desulfuromonadaceae bacterium | reverse complement strand
AAGAAGATCTCTCTCTTTGTTCGAGATGACAAACTACTATCCAACGACAGAACGTCGGGACCCACCTTCGCTTAAACTATGCCGAGGCAAGCGCGCCCCGACGGCTCTGCTCTTAAAACCAAAGAGGACCGCATAAAGCAAGCCCTCCAAAGTTATTCATCCATAATCAAGAAAAGATCTATTAACTAGCCGTTTCACGGTAGTTTTTAATGGCCTCATGCAATGCATCAGCAGCCAGATTAGAGCAGTGCATCTTCTGCGCCGGCAACCCATCAAGCGCCTCGGATACCGACTGGTTCGAAAGCTCCAGCGCCTCTTCAATCGTCTTGCCGATCGCCATCTCTGTGACCATCGAGCTGGTCGCAATCGCCGCTCCGCAACCGAAGGTTTTGAACTTCACATCGGTGATTATATCCTCTTCTACCTTGAGAAATATTTTCATAATATCACCGCAGGAAGCGTTGCCGACCTCGCCGACACCATCGGCATTTTCAATCTCACCAACATTTCTCGGATTAGTAAAATGGTCCATAACTTTATCGCTGTACATATAAGCTCCTTAGCTTGCTCAGGTCAGAGTCGTTTGACAGTTTCACAGGTTTCACAGTCCTGGGTCTTGCAATCGTACAGCGGACTCATGTCACGCAGTCGCTGCACCGTTGACGGCAGGACCTCCAGCACTAAATCAATATCTTCTTCGGTCGTTTCCGGACCGAGACTGAACCGGGTACTTGAATGCGCCAAAGAAACCTCAACACACATAGCACCCATTACATGCGACGGCTCCAGCGAACCGGAGGTGCAAGCTGAACCGCTCGATGCCGCAATACCATACATATCGAGATTCAACAGCAACGATTCACCTTCAATGAAGGCAAAACTTATATTCAGGGTATTTGGCAACCGCTTGTCACCATCAGGATGGCCATTGAGTTTAGTGTCCGGTACCGAATCAATAATTCCTCGCTCCAGTTTATCGCGTAATCGACGCATATGTGCCGCATTCTCTTCGAGATGCGCCCCGGCCAATTCGCACGCCACGCCAAGGCCAACGATACCGGCAACATTTTCCGTACCGGCACGACGACCACGTTCCTGATGACCACCATCCAGCAACGGTGTCAGGCGTGTGCCACGCTTGACATAAAGCGCACCGACACCTTTGGCCGCCCCGATCTTGTGGCCGGAGAGCACCAGCAGGTGGACACCGACATCTTGCACATCAACCGGCACCTTGCCGATCGCCTGAACCGCGTCAGTATGAAACCGAACCTTATATTTACACGCGATAGCCCCGATCTCCTTGACCGGAAAGATATTGCCGGTTTCATTGTTGCCCCACATAATCGAAATCAGAATTGTCTTGTCAGTAATAGCGCTTTCGAGCTCGGCCAGGTCGAGCATGCCGTCTTTATCAACGGACAGATAGGTGACATCAAACCCTTTCTTCTCAAGCGCCTTACAGGTCTCAAGAACAGCCGGATGTTCCACCGTTGTCGTGATAATGTGATTGCCTTTGGCACTCAACGCCTCTGCCGTCCCCTTAATGGCATAATTATCACCTTCACTGCCACACGAAACAAAGACGATCTCAGCCGGAGCACAGTTGATCAGCGCAGCGACCTGTTCACGAGCCTTTGCAATCGCCCCGGTAACCTCGCGGCCAGCCCAATGAACGCTCGATGGATTACCAAAAAATTCGCGGTAATATGGCAACATCGCCTCAAAAACCTCGGGGTAGATTGGCGTTGTCGCATTGTTGTCCAGGTAAATCCTTTTCACGTTAGTGCTCCTTACATTTCTTTATATAAAATTCAGTTGTTCAAACTAATTAATCGATTATAACTATGTTCTTTTTGCCGCGCTTCCTCAGTCAAATCCGCAAGGGTGATTGATGCGAGAAACTGACGGATACGCTCGCCAAGCCCCTGCCAGATTCCGTGTGTGACGCAACGGGTGTCAGTCAGGCAAGAACACTTCCCTTCATCCATGCAAGAGACCGGCACCAACGACTCTTCAACGCTATCGATGATTTGATCAACCCGTATTTCCTCGGCACTGCGCGCAAGAACGTAACCGCCGCCAGGGCCTCGTACGCTATCAACTATCCGACCACGCCGCAGCTTGACAAACAGTTGTTCAAGATAAGACAGGGAGATATCTTCACGTTCGGAAATTTCCCGGATCGACACCGGGGAATCACCTTCTGTCAGATTCAGGCTGACCATGGCGCGAACGGCATACTGTGCTTTTGTGGATAGACGCATTAGATAATCACTCGCCGGATTTCTTGGCTTTTCCGGTTGTTTTGGTCGGTTTAGCTGTTTTGGTCGACGTTTTCCTGGCAGCCGTAGCTTTCTTCGGAGTCGCAGGCTTCTTTCTCGAGGCTGTCGGTTTTTGCACGACACCCTGACTGGCCTTTAAATCGGCCACTTCAACTTCAAGCTGGCGAATCTGGTCAAACAGACATTCAATCGCCTTGGCATGAGGATCAGGTAGCTGGCCATGCTCGAGATCAGCCCGGTCAGCCTTTTCCTTTTGATCCGGCGACATAACAATCTTGCCCGGAATGCCGACAACGGTAGCATTTTCAGGGACTTCTTTAACCACCACCGAATTGGAACCGACCTTACTGTTCGCACCAACCACAAACGGGCCGAGAATTTTGGCACCCGAGCCGATAACAACATTATCCTTCAGCGTCGGATGACGTTTCTCTTTTGCCCAGCTGGTACCACCGAGGGTAACCCCATGATAGAGAGTACAGTTATCACCGATCTCGGCAGTTTCA
>CBDUUF010000322.1:0-2793 GCA_965370375.1 uncultured Desulfuromonadaceae bacterium | reverse complement strand
TTAATTGTTGCAAATTATGTTCATATGATGTTTAATTATCGAAATTTATAGTTAGCATTTATACATAAAGCACATTTTTTGATTATCGGTATTTGTAGGATTGTATGAAGAATCATTTTATTCGTTCGGTTTTGTTTGGCTTGGTGGCTGTCGGCCTTTGTTTTCCGACCACGGTTTTGGCTGAGAACAGAGCCGGTTCATTTAATATTTCACCGATGGTGGGTGCACATATCTTTAAAGAGAGTGAAGGCTTTCAGAACTCAGGTTTTGTCGGTTTGAATGTCGGCTACAACTTCACCAAAAACTGGGGGCTTGAATTTGTCGGGACGGCTGCAGATGTGAAGTACGAGCCGGAAGGGACCGGCGAGTTCCGGTACTGGACCGGGCGGGTCGAGGGTCTGTATCATTTCCGCCCGACTGAGAAGTTTGTGCCATATATCGGTGCCGGTATCGGCGCGGCCTTTTTGTCGCAGAATGTTCCGGGTGACCCGGTCAATGAAGATGTTTTTCTCAACTATGGGCTCGGTTTCAAGTATTTTACCACCGATTGGCTGGCTTTTCGTTTCGACGCCCGGCATGCAGTCCGGCATGAGGCTGAATACGCACCGACCTCACATGGTAAGAATTACGCCAACTTCATGTTTTCCGGTGGTCTGACCTTCCAGATGGGCGGCGAAAAGTCTGCAGCAGCAATGCAGCAGGCCGATAGTGATGGCGACGGCGTGATCAACTCGGTTGATCAATGCTCCGGCACACCGGCCGGCGTAGCGGTAGACGCAAATGGTTGCCCGAAGGATAGTGACGCTGATGGCGTTATTGATGCGGTTGATCAATGTCCTGACTCTCTGGCTGGTGCTGATGTCGATGCCCAGGGTTGTGCGCCGGTGGTTGTGGCGGTTGTAATGGAAGATGCTGATTCTGACGGGGTTGCTGATATTGATGACAAGTGCCCGAATACTCCGGTTGAAGTTCCGGTCAACGAACGTGGCTGCCCGGCTGACACTGATCAGGACGGGGTGTTTGATGTTGATGATCAATGTCCGGATACTGAAACCGGTAAAAAAGTAGATGCTGATGGTTGCGAGATAGATTACGCGGCGATGGCAGAGCTTAAGCTGGAGATCACCTTTGCCAGTAACAGTTCGGTAATCGACGCAAAGTTTAACGTGCAGATGCAACACGCAGCCGACTTCATCAAGGCTCACCCGGGCAAGAAGCTTATTGTTGAAGGGTATACTGATAATACCGGCTCTGTTGCCGTTAACAAGCGGATGTCGCAGAAGCGGGCGGACACGGTTCGTTGGGTGTTGGTTCGTGATTACGGTGTAAACAAGGCCAACCTGACGGCAAAAGGGTTTGGCGAGGCTAACCCGATTGCTGACAATAACACCCAGCTTGGCCGGATGGCAAACCGCCGGGTTGTGATCAAACTGGTTGATTGAGTGCTCTGATTCACTGTCGCCTGTTATAATGCAGATAACAGGCGACAGCAGGAGTGACTAATGGCTGATGATAAAAAGCTGCGCCTTGGTGAGATGCTCATCAAGGCGGGCGTAATTCACGAGTTTCAACTCAACTCAGCGTTGTCGTTCCAGCGTCAGCTCGGTGGTCGACTCGGTGCCTCACTGATCCGTCTCGGCTATCTGGATGAGGAGACGCTGCTGCAGTTTATCGCTGAACAATTCTCCCTGTCCCGGATTGATCTGGATAAAATCACTATTCCACCGCAAATCCTGCAGTTGATACCGGTAGATAAAGCTCTCGAATTTTCCATGATTCCATTCGCGGTCAAAGTCGTTAAGGGGGCCGAGCGGCTGTTTATGGCTACCTCAGATCCGACCAATATACCTGCGCTCGATGAAATTAAATTTATCTCTGGTCACCAGGTACAACCGGCTATCGCTTCTGAGGACTCAATTATCGCCGCGATCAAGCGTTGTTACGAAATCGGTGCAAACGCACCGGGTGCAAAGAAAATGGCCAAGGTAACCCCGATCCGCAAAAAGGGCGCAGATGCGGTTAAATATCTGTCGACTGACGAAAAGCTGAAAGTGCTGGTCAAACTGCTGGTCGAGAAGAAGCTGTTGTCGAAAGAAGATCTGGAGCGTTTTAAAGGCTGATGGCGTTGTAAAAAGTCCGCCCTGCTGTGTTGCAGCAGCTTTTCAAGACTTCTAAATACCTTGTATGTATTCACCCTTGAAAAACTACTGCGCCTTACAGGACGAAATTTTTACTTAGCCATAGAGCATAGTAAACAAATGGTAGATTAGGTATACTCGGGCGGTGCTTATGCGCCGCTTTTTTATTAATCGGTAACAAAGCAAGGCGTTTAACAGGGATATACAGGATGAACAGGATGTTTCAATCAATCTGTGGATTTTTTTGTCGGTTAAAATAGTAACTAGCGTATTTGCTATACCTTTTGTTATCTAATGTTTATGTGAACTAAGGGGGGGGAGATGGTTGTTGATGATCTGTCAGAACAAATAATAGGCGCTTGTTTTGAGGTTAGTAATGAACTAGGTATCGGTTTTCTGGAATCAGTTTATGAAAAAGCGTTGCTGATTTCACTTAGAGATAAGGGTTTAAAAGCAGAGAATCAGGTTCCTGTTAAAGTGTTTTATAAAAAACAGCGAATCGGAGATTTTTTTGCAGATATTGTAGTTGAGGATGAAATTATTGTTGAGTTGAAAGTTGTTAAGTCTTTGGTTCCAGAGCATTTAGCACAAGGGATCAATTATCTAAAGGCAACTGGTTTAAACACTGCTCTATTAGTAAATTTCGGCAACAGAC
>CBDUUF010000321.1:0-2806 GCA_965370375.1 uncultured Desulfuromonadaceae bacterium | reverse complement strand
TTGGTCGAAAAGGAGCTGAAATATGGGCCAAACAGCCAGATTTGCAGCCGGATCAGGGATAGTCCGACAGCCTCCTAGCATTTGCTATCTGCCTGACATCGCATCTGCGGCCTTGTCTTACTCGGGTATTTTCGTTACATTGGCAAACCTTCCGGAGGAGCATATGCAAGTTGGAACAACCAGAATGCCGACCATTATCCCGATTGCCGGCGGCAAGGGTGGTATTGGCAAAAGCCTGTTTACAGCCTGCCTCGCCAAACAGCTAGCGGCGGATGCACGGGTGTGTACGGCGGTTGATCTGGATCTTGGCGGGTCTAATCTGCACAGTTTTTTTGGTTTCGACAACATTCATCCGGGGGTAGGTGATTTTCTGGTCAGCAAAGGGAAAAGCCTGGATGACTTTGTGGTAAAACTGCCCGACAGCATGAATGCCGGGTTTGTGCCGGGAGATGGCCTCCGACCGTTTCTGGCAAACATAACGCATGGCCACAAAATGCGCCTGTTGCGGGATCTCACCCGTATGGACGCAGATATTGTTCTGCTCGACCTCGGGGCGGGAAGCAGCTACAACACCCTCGATTTTTTCCGGGTATGGGGTCGTGGAATTCTCCTGACCTCTCCGGAATATCCGGCCATCATGAACATGATGAGCTTTGCCAAAAATGTGGTCTTGCGCTTTATCACCAAAGGTTGTCAAGGCAACACTTTTATGGAAGAGATCGCCAAGAGAATCAGTCAGCAAGCGATCAACGAGGAGACACAGACAGTCCCTGAGTTGCTGACTGAAATGGCAGCGATCAATGCTGACAGAACAGAGCGCATCAGACAGCAACTCGCCAGTCTGCGCATTGATCTGGTGGTAAATCAGGTGCGGGAACCGGCGGATCTGCAGTTTGTCAGGAGAGTTCAGGCCGTATTACAGAAGCGACTCGGCATCAACATCAACTGGCAAGGTTCTCTGTTTGACCAGAAGCAGGCCAAGATCGGCTGGCAGTCTCCGAAAGGTGGCGGCAACTGTCCAAGCCTGACCGGAATAGAGGCAATCGCCGGCCGCATTGTCAGGGGTGAAGTCGTCAGCAACGATTCATTGCTGGCTGAAGCGCAAGAACTGTTTAGCGCGATTTAAGTCGAACGTTAATATCCAAGTAGCCTATAGAAAAGATAATCGAGAATAAATTTCCCTCTACAGGGAATATAAAGGAAGAAACAACGTGAAAAAAAAGCTCAATTATAAAATTTTTGTCATGCTGATGGTCTGCTGGTTTATCGCTATGGTGTCCGTGGTTGTCGGTGTGTACGTTTATAAGCATAAGCAGGCAGCTGAATATGATGCCCTCGCGGTGCCATATATCAAGCAAGTCATCCCGGAACTTTCACAATGGAATCCTGACACAACCAGGCAACTGATGGCACCAGAAGCCCTGGAAGGGATTTCGGAAGAGATGTTCGTCGAGGTCATCCGCGTATTTTCTAAAATGGGGTCATTAGAGACTGTTGGTGAGCCAGAGTTTAAAAAAGCCTACACTGCTGAGGAGACCAAAATCGACACTGTCGTTGCCTATACGACTACGGCAAAGTATGAATATGGCGATGCTAAAATTGCTATCCAACTGCTGGTTAGAGATGGTTCTTTGGAAGTTTTCAGGTTCAACCTGAGTTCTGAGACCCTCTCAGAATAGTACCGGAGCTGCTTTTCATGCCTCTGGCTGGGCGATTGGCCAGGGGCAGTTTTTGTTTCACTCTTCTTTTTTATCTCCCTGCATACTATCAAGCAAAGCCTGCTCTTTACGGATCGCCTCGCTGCTGTGTGACCAGAGGTAATAATTTTCCAGTCCCATGACGCTGATTCCAGCGAAAAAAATCGCCCAGAAATTATCCTGTAACGCTCCAGCCAAATGATAGAAGGCATAGAAGCCGGTGAAAAATGCGGCGTGCATCAGCCCCATGTACGGCTTGATGTTGCGACTCATACTGGTAAGAGTACGAATGATGCCTGAAAAGGCATAAATAACCAGGGCCAAGCCGATCAATTCAACTGGCGGCGAGGCGCCGAGTATTTCAAGCGCTGAGTCACTTAAATCCGGAAGGATTGAAAACTCATAGAAGGCGGCAAAACTGACCAGCAGGAACAAGAGCATCGACCATAGACCGTTGCCGGAGACTCTTTCGAGACGCCGGATACGCGTTTCGAGCCGCTGCCGCAGACCGTCGCGTGGCAGTTGCTGCTCTTCGGGTTGTGGCCCTGCCTGGCTCATTGTCAGCTCCTTCTGCCTGCCAGCACAGAACGGTTAAAACCGAGTCAGAAATAGACTGTCCGGTAATCTCAGGCGAGAGGATCCGGAGTAGATGTTGTTTTTTTATCGTCTGGGTGTTGCTGTTCGAGCTCCCGCACGCGGTTGCTCATCTTCTGAAATGAAGCTGCCAACTGGGCAATTTCGCCACTGACTTCAGGAAAAGTATCTCCCAGATTATCACCCATCCGGCCTTCAGTAAAGTCAACGAGCTGCCTGATCGGCAGAAGCACCTGACGATAAAGCAGGGCACAGACGACGCCGACCGTGAGAATCAGCACCATACAGCTGAACACGACCATGCGGTTCTGTAGTTGACCGAGAGTCTGGTTGAGGTGGGTTTGTGACACGCCTAAATCAAGCGTTCCGAGCAAGCTTTGCCCGGCATCATGAAAATGGCAGGCCGCGTTGGAGCATTCCGGTTCATTATAAATCGGCGTAGTAATCGCCAGGACATCGTGGCCGGCATTATTGGTAAACTGCCGCGCCTGAGCCATGGTGCCGAGACTGCGTTT
>CBDUUF010000320.1:0-2810 GCA_965370375.1 uncultured Desulfuromonadaceae bacterium | reverse complement strand
GGATTTACTCAATGTAGGGAGGGTAGATGTATGGCTAGACACAGGATGCTGGATGGGGGAAAACTATTTCTCAAGAAGAAAGGGGTCAAGTCCGCCGTTGGCTTTTAGAAATTCGTGCCCTGAGTTTTTCAAGCTACTGACTCACCTCACTGTCAACTGTTTTGCGTTCCTTGAGGCCCATGTCAGGCTTGACTTATTGACTTTCTTATTCGCGACTAAAGATTGTCTGCTCCTAAAACCCGACTCCAATAACCTTGTTTGGCTATCATCCCGGAACTTCCAGAACCGACGGCGTTGAATCTTTCCCTTTGCGGATAAACCGTTCGTCAAAGGTATAGACAGCCTCCATTGTATCACTGGATGCGAGATGCATGGCGTCGGCAAAATAAAAACCCTGAGCATAGAAACCGATAGCAGCTGCGACCTGCCCGGCGGATTCGACCGTTACCATCGGTAAGCCGAGAATCTGTAATAATGATCGACGGATAACCGCCGGTTCGATCTTATAGGCTGCGCGCAACACCCATTCCAGTTCAAGCAGGACTGTTTTAGGGAGAAAGACGGCCTCGGCTTGCTCCAGAAGCTGCAGAGCGCGACGAGCCTGAAATTCATCATCGTTAGTCAAATAGCGCACCCAGACGTTGGTATCAAAGGTCACCATCAGCGCTTTTCCTTGCTCCAGGTTTGTGCAACTTCAGCATCCATATCCGCCTGTATCTCCTCCAGGCTTTTCGCCGCCCCTTTATAGCCGGCACAACCGAGTCCGCTTTTAAGATCGGTTTCAGAAAAGTTGCTGATCGGTTTGAGCAATACGCCCCCTTGCACCTCTTCAACGATAAAACGGGTCCCTGCTTTCCAGCGGTGACTGGAACGGATGGTTTTCGGGATAATAACCTGTCCCTTGCTGGACAAGAGTATCGTTTCCATGCGATACCTCCGGTAAGATTAAGTAAGACAATGACGGCTTGCTCAAGTGCTACATGCAAGGAAAATCCGTCCACATTTTGCCATCTGCCTACAACATTTGCCCTGTAGATTTGATCGGAATTGCCGCTGTGCTACAATGACCATGCACAAGTGCAAACGCCGAAAGGGACCGCATGATCCAGCTCAAACAGATCGCCCTGATGTTTCTATTAGGTAGTCTGACCTTCGTATCACACACTATTGCGTGGGACGGTGCGATCGACACCGCCGACCCGACGCGTATATACACCGGCGTCGGCATCTCTGTCGGTTCAAGTGATTATGAAAATGGCGAGTCGCGCCGTGAACTCAGGGGAAGTTTCAGCTGGGCATTAACCGCAGACGATATGATGCTGCTGGAGTCGGGCTACGGTCGGCACGAAAGCGCCACGGCCGGTGGCGACGAAACCGGGCTGACCCGTACCCGCCTGTTTTATCGGCAGCGTCTGCCGTTCGATGATTCTCTGCAACAAGGCTTTCGCGGAATGGCATTTCAGGTGGAATTGCAGCTCTCCGGCGAGCTTAAAGGGACCGACGGCCAGACGATTCTCTCCGGCGGCGGCACACCGGCTATTCGAGTCAATAAATATCTCGACATCTACCCGGTGGTTGATCTGATCAGCAGCTTTGACAAAAACTTTAAGAACTTCAATGGCATAGGGTTCGAGGTTGCGCCGTTATTCTCTTACGCCCCCGACTATCTCTGGCCGGGCGCGGTCCTGCAGGTTGAACCGAGCTACACCCAGTATGTCATCGGCCAGTTCGCCTTCGGCAACAGTCGGAACCTCCGGGTCGCTGGCGGTGGTACTTTTTTCGGCTCTCTAAGTTGGTTATTGTCGGCAGAAAAACATGCCGGGCGGGATCTGTTGACCTACCGCGGCGACAACAGCGCCGGACTGAAGCATGACTGGAGCGCAGCCTTCCGGCTCCTCGCCACCTTCTAGTGCCCGATCCGGGATATTTGCGAAATCAGCCGCTGATAATCGGCATAGTCCAGACTCGACTGCCAATGACCGCTCAGCATCCCGACCAGCACCCCCGCTGTAAACAACCCCATCACCAAGAGCACAAAACTCCAACCGGGCAGCATTGTTCGCCCGACCGACATTTGCAAAGTCCTCTGCTCCGGGCAGTTGCTGACACAGGTCAGGCAACCGGTACACTCTGCCGAGGCGACTGACACTTTGTGCTGCACATCAATCCGCGCCGGGCAGACCCGGCTGCAGGTGCCACAATCGGTGCAGCTCTGTATATTACGCCGCACCCGCATCGGGCTGAGCATCGACAACAGGCCGAGCAAAGCGCCATACGGGCAAAGATAGCGACACCAGACATTTTTGTAGACCAGCGACAACAGAGTCAGCAGCAGGATAACGCCACCGCTGAGCAGCGACATATTGGTAAAGAACTGCAACATCTTGACATCGGCCATTGCCCAGTAGTCGCCGGCCAGGAATTGTTTAATAGCCGGCAACGGCATATCGATCAGGATGATTTTGGCAAAAAAGAGCAGCAGCAGATATTTCAGCGAGCGCAACAGCAGATCGAGCGGATACCAGACCCGGAAATTGCGCCCGAACAGCCGTTGGCCAAACTTCCAACTCCACTCGGAAATGGTTCCAACCGGGCAGAGAAACGAGCAAAAGCTTTTGCGCGCCAGCAGAGCCATCGCCAGAAAGGTGATAAACAAAACCAGCGCCGCCGGATGAACCGAGTCGAGAATGCCGCCGGTCACCCAGGCCTTCAGACTGACCAGCGCACCGATCGGCAAAAAACTTTCCACCCCGGGCGGCCGGCTATAGTACGGCATGGCACCAAAGGTCGCAAAGTGCCTGACAAACAGG
>CBDUUF010000319.1:0-2814 GCA_965370375.1 uncultured Desulfuromonadaceae bacterium | reverse complement strand
CTTACTATTTGTTGCCGCTTAGACAAAAAGTAAGGCGTCTGGCGGGACGCGACCCGCCGGTTTTGAATAACAAAAAAGCCCCCTCAATAAACCAGAGGGGGCCTTGATCTCATCTGAACACTACCACTTCTATTCTTCGAGCAACACCGCATGCGCGGCCGCCAACCGAGCAATCGGCACCCGGAACGGCGAACAGGAAACATAATCGAGACCAATCTTGTGGCAGAAAATAACACTCGAAGCCTCACCGCCATGTTCACCACAGATCCCGAGTTTAATGTCGGGGCGAGCTTGGCGACCCTTTACGCAGCCCATCTCGATCAGCAGACCAACGCCTGCCTGGTCGATAGCGACAAACGGATCGATCGGGTAGATATCCTGCTCAATGTAAGCCGGCAGAAATTTCCCGGCGTCATCGCGCGACAAGCCATAAGTGGTCTGGGTCAGGTCGTTGGTACCGAACGAGAAGAACTCGGCTTCAGCAGCAATGGCATCGGCGGTCAGAGCGGCGCGCGGCAACTCGATCATGGTACCGATCAGGTAAGTGACCTTGACCCCGTACTGCGCAATCACCTCGTCACAAATCCGCACGGCGTTGGCGCGCAGAATCGCCAACTCTTTAACTTCGCTGACCAGCGGAATCATGATCTCCGGCACGATGTCGAAGCCGTCATTCTTGACCAGCTCGCAGGCGGCTTCCATGATCGCCCGCACCTGCATATCGTAAACTTCCGGATAGGTGACAGCAAGTCGACAACCACGATGACCGAGCATCGGGTTGAATTCGTGCAGCGATTCTACCTTGGCCTTGAGGGTAGCTGCCGTAACTTTCAGTTCCTGGGCCAATTTCTCGATATCCGCATCGTTATGTGGCAGGAACTCGTGCAACGGCGGATCGAGCAGGCGGATGGTAACCGGTAGCCCTTTCATTACTTTGAACAAGCCGAGGAAGTCGCTCCTCTGCATCGGCAGAATTTTGTCGAGTGCCCGCTTGCGACCATCGATATCTGCAGCCAGGATCATCTCGCGTACCGCCATGATCCGGTCGCCTTCGAAGAACATATGCTCGGTCCGGCAGAGGCCGATCCCCTCGGCGCCGAAATCACGGGCAACCTGGGCATCGTGCGGCGTGTCGGCATTGGTCCGAACCCGCATGCGCCGGTACTGATCGACCCAGCCCATCAGGATGCCAAACTCACCGGTCAATTCCGGCTGCACAGTCGGCACTTCGCCCTTCATCACTTCACCGGTAGAACCGTCGAGGGTAATGATATCCCCCTTGCTGAAGGTTGCGCCGGACGGCGTGGTGAAGGTTTCACTTTTGTAATCAACCTTGATATCGCCACAACCGGCGACACAGCATTTACCCATGCCACGGGCGACAACCGCTGCGTGTGAGGTCATGCCGCCACGGGCGGTCAGGATCCCCTGGGCTGCGTGCATGCCGTGGATATCTTCCGGGCTGGTCTCAACCCGAACCAGAATCACCTTGCGCGCAATATTCGCCGCTTCTTCAGCTTCGTCAGCGGTAAAGACGATCTCGCCGCTGACGGCACCGGGCGAAGCCGGCAATCCTTTGGCAACCACCGTCTTGTCGGCATCCGGGTCGAGGGACGGATGCAGTAATTGATCAAGCTGCTCCGGCGCAACCCGCAGGATGGCTTCTTTATCGGTGATCAAACCTTCGCTGACCATATCAACGGCAATATGTATGGCCGCTTTGGCCGTCCGCTTGCCGGTTCGGGTCTGCAACATGTAGAGCTTGTTCTTCTCGATGGTAAACTCGATATCCTGCATATCCTTGTAATGCTGCTCAAGGATATCGCGGATCTTCACCAGTTGACCGTAACATTCGGGGAGCACATCTTCCATCGCCGGCAGGTCGCCGTCTTTATACTTGGCCTTGTTGATCGGCTGCGGCGTACGGATGCCGGCAACGACATCTTCACCCTGCGCGTTGACCAGATATTCGCCGTAGAAATAATTCTCGCCGGTAGCCGGATCACGGGTAAAAGCGACGCCGGTAGCGCAGTCATCCCCCATATTGCCGAAAACCATTGCCTGCACATTGACCGCGGTGCCCCAATCAGCCGGGATATTATTCAGGCGGCGATAGGTAACAGCGCGGGTGTTCATCCAGGAACCGAACACGGCACCGATAGCACCCCAGAGCTGCTCCTTCGGGTCATCAGGGAACGATTTGCCGGATTCCTCCTTGACCTTGTTCTTGAACAGAGCGACCAGATCTTTCAGATCGTCAGCCGAGAGGTCGGTATCTTCGCGGACCCCTTTCTGCTCTTTTTTCTGTTCGAGGATATCTTCGAGGAGGTAACCTCTAATCTCCATGACGACATTGGCGTACATCTGGATGAAGCGCCGGTAGGAATCGTAGGCAAAACGCTCATCGCCACTCTGGGCAATGACACCTTTGACGGTCTCATCGTTCAATCCGAGGTTGAGGACGGTGTCCATCATCCCCGGCATCGACGCCCGGGAACCAGAACGAACCGAAACCAGCAACGGATTCGACGCATCACCGAACGTCTTGCCCATCATCGCCTCAACGCGACTGAGATGCTGATCAACTTCGGCCTCGAGTCCTTGCGGATATTGCCGGTCGTTGTCGTAGAACTCGGTGCAAACTTCGGTCGTAAGAGTGAAGCCGGCCGGAACCGGTAGACCGATCGAAGTCATCTCTGCCAGGTTGGCCCCCTTACCTCCGAGCAGGTTCTTCATGTCACCTTTGCCTTCGGCCTCGCCATCACCGAAAAAGTACACATATTTACCAGACATCAACTCTCCTCCTTAAAAGTT
>CBDUUF010000318.1:0-2830 GCA_965370375.1 uncultured Desulfuromonadaceae bacterium | reverse complement strand
ACCAAACCGATTAATCTTGACCACCTGCATACCGCCCTGCAGAAATGCCAAACCAGCCGTATCGGTATGCGCAAGCACTTGCGCGCACCTTTCGACTCTACGATCCGTTATATCTTCAATGGCAAACAGGTCGACAGCCACGCTATCACGCTATCTGAAGGGGGAATCTTCCTTCACACCAGGAAACCGTTGCCGGTCGGCAGCCGGCTTGAAATCGATATCCCGTTGGGCAAAAAAGAATCGATGCTGCTCTGTGGTGAGGTCATTTACGCCATGGATTCGAGCCGGGGGAAATTCACCTTGCCGCCCGGCATGGCGATTCGCTTCGATGACTGCAACGAAGATATTCAGCAACGCTTGAACCGGGAAGTTAAAAATATTCTGGCTGGAGATATTTTAGAAGAACAGGAACAGACCTGGTTCAGTCACGACTAAAGTTCAGCTCTACGTTCACTACCCATCAAACACGGCTATTGTCTCTAATCTGACAGACAAATTATAATTTCCTCAGTCAAACCTCATCTCGAACATTTCCGCAATAACAGGCAATCAATAAGCTATTTGTCCGCGCACTATTTTCAGCAGAAGTAGTTTTTTTTGGCCAAGTTCTGATTTAAGCGGTATTTCTGGTATACCTTTAAAAAACAAGTAAAGCAGTAAATAATTATGAAAAACAATTCACAAAACAAAGTGCACAATAAGCCCTCTTCAGATAAACAAAGAGGCAACGTTGCAGCCAAGTCGAACTGGAGCAACAATAACGATTGGCAAGAACTGTCCCTGC
The DNA here is from genome assembly GCA_965370375.1 of uncultured Desulfuromonadaceae bacterium. Lineage (GTDB taxonomy): Bacteria > Desulfobacterota > Desulfuromonadia > Desulfuromonadales > UBA2294 > Kmv16. The sequence continues at coordinate 2,046 of CBDUUF010000318.1, read as the reverse complement.
CGTGTCTGCCACCAATACGCATTCTGTTTCTTATGGTCTTGTCGATTTTTATTGCTGAGACCTGTGTCATGTTTCTTCTGCACCTATGGCCAGCCTTGCCGGTTCTCCCTGAAGCTCTGATTGATGCAACAACTCTGGTTCTGGTTCTTTCTCCCACCTTCTTCTTTTTCCACTATCGGCCAATGGTACGCAATTTACAGCAGCGTGAACTGATAACAAAGGAGTTGGTCGAAAGCGAAGAGAGGCTGCATCTGGCCCTGCAGGCGGTCAACGATGGACTATGGGATTGGGACATAAAGAGCGGTGCTGTCTATTATAGTCCGAACTGTGCGATCATGCTCGGCTATCACCCGGACGATTTCAAGCCAGATTTCAACAGCATGTTGTCCCTGGTTCATCCTGAGGATTTCGACCGGTTTGATCAATTAATCAATAAGCATCTCAGTGGGCATTTAGAAGACATTGAAATCGAACTCCGACTAAAATGCCGAGCAGAAAGCCGGGATTGGCTCTGGGTGTTGATTCGTGGCAAGGTGGTTGATCGCGCTGTCGATGGCACGCCCCTACGGGCCGTTGGCACCAATACCAATATTCACACACGTAAACAAGCTGAGCAGGCACTGCTGCAGAGCGAAGAAGGGGTCCGTTTTCTCTCCCGTCAGCTTATCAATGCATCAGAAGAAGAAAAAAAATATCTCGCTCAGGAGCTGCATGATGACTTCGGACAGATGATCTCCGCATTCAAGATGGGGGTTGAATTAATCCACAGTCAACAATGCGACAAACACCCTGAACTTGGATTTCACTGTGTTCGCCTACTGGAAATTGGTGTACGTATGGAGGCTGGCCTGCGTGAAATTTGCGATGATCTGCGACCGGCCATGCTGGACGATCTGGGATTAAACCGTACGCTCGAATGGTTGATCAACCAATTTTCCGAACAGCACAAAAACATCAAGACCCGTCTCGAGCTACCTGAACTGAACATGCGCCTTCCGGCTGCGACAGAACTTATTTGTTACCGGGTCTGTCAGGAAGCGTTACATAATATTTCCAAACACGCACAGCCATCGATTGTTGATGTTACCTTAACCACCAGCGACTACACAGTACAGTTGGTCATCAGTGACAACGGCTGTGGTTTCGACCCGACCCGACGGCGAAGCAAAGGGCATTGGGGAATCGGCCTGCTCGGCATTCATGAACGGGCCGCAGCGGTCGGTGGTTCGGCCACAATCGAATCATCAATCGGCAATGGCACGCGCATATCAATCACCCTGCCAAGCAACCCGGAGAGGTGACAGCATGAGTATCCGCACAGTTATCGCTGATGATCACGAAATGTTTCGTGAGGGGTTACGCCTGCTGCTCGAGAGCCAGACTGATATTGAAATTGTCGGCGAAGTCGTCGACGGCGTTGCGGCAGTTGAAATAGCCCGATCTCTGAAACCGGATGTGATGCTGCTCGATATTGCCATGCCCAAACTGACCGGTCTTGAAGCACTCAGTTTAATACGAAATGTATCGCCTGACACTCATGTGATAATGCTCTCCAGCCACGGCAAAGAAGCCTATGTCCATCAGGCGCTCAATGACGGTGCCTTCGGATATATAATCAAAGGGTCTCCCAGCAGTGAGGTGATTATTGCTATCCGCAAGGCGGCAAACAGCCAATACTACCTCGACCCCGAGGTTCAGACTCAGGTCATTGAATCTTACAAATCAGACAAAAAACACACTACCGATACGGTCGGTAACAGACAAAACCAAGGCGGTTTCAGCCGGCTCTCGGAACGAGAAGTTCAAATTTTCCACCTTCTCATCGAAGGAAACAGCAGCAACCAGATCGGCGAATTGCTTTGCATCAGCACAAAAACCGTCGATAAGCATCGCGCCAGTATCTACAAAAAAATTGAAGTCGAAAATCCAATTCAGATGTTGCACTATGCGATCCGCACAGGTGTTGTTGATCCGACCCTATGGCAGGAATAAGCTAGTTTCCGTCCGAAAACGGCCCTTTTTCGCAATCTCGGCGTCAATCTGCAC
>CBDUUF010000317.1:0-2833 GCA_965370375.1 uncultured Desulfuromonadaceae bacterium | reverse complement strand
GACTTTGTGGGTGGCCAGGGCAAGCCCGAATGGTAGACCTAAAAAAATCAGCGCCGGTAGCTGAATCAGACCTGCACCACCACCTGACAGGGCGGAGAAGAGGTTTGCGATCAGTGAGATTATGAAGATAAGGATTTGTTCGGTCACGTTAAAATAACTCGATTACTGTCGATTAGTGCCTATACTAAGGGAATCAAAAGCAGGTTTCCTGCTTTTCAGCTATCAATTTTGAGGTCGCACACATGCGTTTTCTTTTTCTAGTAACAACCGCCGTTCTTCTAAGCAGTTCATTTGTGGTACAGGCAAAAATGTACAAATGGATTGATGAAGATGGTCAGATGCATTTTGGTGACAAGATTCCACCGAGATATCTGGTAAAGGAGCATGATGAGATAAATGAACAGGGTGTGGTGCTCAAGCATAAAGAAAGAGCAAAAACCACGGAAGAAAAAGCTGAAGAATACCGGCTTGAGAGAGAGCGTAAAAAAGTAGCGCTGGTTGAGAAAAAGAAGAAACAGCGAGATCGGGTCTTACTGGATACTTATACTACTGAGCGAGATCTGATAGTGGCCCGCGACTCGCGACTTGAGGCGATTGAGTCACAGATAAACCTGGCTGAAACCATTATCAATGACTCGAATAATAAACTGGGTTCTATGGAGAAGAAGATCACGCAGATCAAGGAGTCAAACCGTGAAGTACCACTGGATCTGTATAAAAAAATAGACAGTGAAAAGCAGCAGGTAAAAGTGCAGACCGAAGTGATGAATAATCATATAAAGCGCAGAGATAAGATCTCGGTGCAGTTCGGTGATTATATCGAGCGTTTTAAGGTGTTAAAAATCGAGCAAAAAGCACGTCGTGAGCGACTAGCTAAAGAGCGTGGTTATTAAGCGGCAATTATTAAAAAATAGTTTTAAGTTGGCCGTTATAAGCTGTAAGTGAAAACAACCATTTACGACTTGATCAGTGTTCCAACGCCTTCGTCGGTCAGTAATTCGAGCAATACCGCATGTTCTACACGTCCGTCGATGATGTGCGCAGTTTTTACGCCGGAGTGAACCGCATCTAGAGCACAGTTTATTTTTGGCAGCATGCCACCGGAGATGGTTCCATCTTTGATTAGTTCATCTACTTTTTTAGCATTCAGGCCGGTGAGGATGTTCTCTTCTTTGTCTAGTATCCCCTGTGTATTGGTCAACAGCAGTAATTTTTCTGCACCTAAAACGCTCGCCATCTTGCCTGCGACCAGGTCGGCGTTGATATTGTATGATGAGGCATCCTCACCAACACCTATCGGTGCTATTACCGGGATGAAATCACCTTCATCAAGCGCATTGACTATTGATGGGTCGATAGCTGTCACTTCACCAACATGTCCCAGATCGATGATCTCTGGTGCCTGAAGTTCGCTGGAGAGCGCTTCAGAAGGTTTCCGGGCAATTTCCATCTTTCGGGCGCGAATCATGGATCCATCTTTACCGGTTAAACCAACCGCCTGCCCGCCATTGTGATTGATCAGGCTGACGATGCTCTTGTTTACCAGCCCGCCGAGTACCATTTCGACTACATCCATGGTCTCGCTGTCCGTCACTCGCATGCCGTCGATAAATTTTGATTCTTTACCGATTTTTTCCAGCAGTTTTCCGATCTGCGGTCCGCCACCGTGAACAACAACCGGGTTAACACCGACCTGTTTTAATAGAACGATATCGCGGGCAAAGCTGTTTTTTAGCTTGTCATCGATCATCGCATTACCGCCAAATTTAATGACGATAGTCTTATTATTTAATCGCTGCAGGTAAGGCAGGGCCTCAGATAAAACGTTAGCGATGTTGATGGCGGATTTTTTGTCCACGGGCGAGCCTCAATAATGTATGCGTTCAGATATCGCTATTGTGCCTGTAGTTACAGTGCGATGGAAGGTTTTATATCGCGTCGAAATAAAAAATATCATGGAAGGAACGCAGCAATCTCGATATGTGGCAGTGCTGCTACATATCGAGATTGCTTAGTCTTCTGTATGACGACGCTATAATTAAGTTGGGCTTCGGGTTAAAAAGGCAAACTCAGATTACTGTCTACAGCCAAAAGTTGCTTACGGAAGGTATTCTGAATTTCATCTAACGTTTCCTGGTCATTAGCTTCGAAACGAAGGACCAGGCAAGGTGTGGTATTTGAAGGGCGGATCAATCCCCAGCCATTGGCATAATTAACACGGATGCCATCTATGGTTATGGTGTCAGCATTCTCAAAATTTGCCTGGTTAATAAATCGGTCCATAAATTTATAATGTTCGCCTTCTTCGAAATCAATCTGTATCTCTGGTGTGTTGAAGCTGTCAGGCAATTCTTCAAACAGGGCAGAAGTGGTTTTATCCTGTTGGCTGATAATCTCCAGCATGCGTGCGGCACTGTACAGGCCGTCATCGAAACCGAACCAGCGTTCCTTGAAGAAGATGTGTCCACTCATCTCGCCGGCAAGTTCTGCCCCTGTTTCTTTCATCTTGGCTTTGATGAAAGAGTGTCCGGTTTTCCACATCAATGGATCACCGCCAAGATTTTTTATGTAGTCGTGCAGGTTGGATGTGGATTTGATGTCGAAGATGATCAGTGCGCCAGGTTTGCGTTTCAGTACATCCGCCGCATATAACATCATCTGGCGGTCCGCCCATAAGATATTCTGTTTGTCATCCAGGATGCCAACACGGTCGCCGTCACCATCGAACGCAAGGCCGAGATCCAGATTGTTCTCTTTGATCGAATTTTGCATGTCGACGAGATTTTCTGGTTTGGATGGGTCCGGGTGATGGTTGGGGAAGGTGCCATCAACC
>CBDUUF010000316.1:0-2862 GCA_965370375.1 uncultured Desulfuromonadaceae bacterium | reverse complement strand
GCGTTGACCGGTATTGTCGGTTGTAACCGCGATGCGTTCGGTACCGGCATGGGCGCGCGACTGATCTTCAATACCGATGTCTTCTGTTTCGCTACGCCGTTCTACGATAAGCCGTTACCGCCGCGTCTGCTGCATCCGCGCCGTATCTTCGAAGGGGTGGTTGAAGGGGTTGAGCATGGCGGCAACAAGTCGGGCATCCCGACGGTCAACGGTTCGCTCCAGTTTGACGACCGGTTTGCCGGCAAGCCGCTGGTCTATTGTGGAACCGGTTCCATCATGCCGCGTACGCTCAACGACCAACCGTGCCATGAAAAAGAGGTATTTGTCGGTGATCACATCATCATGACCGGTGGCCGGATCGGCAAGGACGGCATCCACGGTGCCACCTTCTCCTCGGAAGAGTTGAACGAAGATTCACCGGTGACCGCGGTGCAGATCGGTGACCCGATCACCCAGCGCAAGATGTTCGATTTTCTGATCATCGCCCGCGACCGTGGCCTGTACAATGCCATCACCGATAACGGTGCCGGCGGCCTGTCGTCCTCGGTCGGCGAGATGGCCGAATTTACCGGTGGCTTCGAGCTGCACCTCGACCGGGCGCCGCTCAAGTATCCCGGCCTGCAGCCGTGGGAGATTCTGATCTCCGAAGCGCAGGAGCGGATGACCATGGCCGTGCCGGCGGAGAAACTCGATGAATTCTTCGCCCTGGCCGAGGACATGGGGGTCGAAGCGTCCGATCTCGGTATCTTCACCGATAACGGTCTGTTTCATTGTCTCTACAATGGCGAGACGGTCAGCTGCCTCGATATGGACTTTATCCACGACGGCGGGCCGCAGCTGGTGCTGCCGGCGGTCTGGGAAGAGAAGCCACACACCGAACCGGAGCTGGCTGAACCGACCGATCTCGAAGCGCCGCTCAAGCAGCTGCTCGGTCGCCTCAATATTTGTTCCAAGGAGTCGGTGGTTCGCCGCTACGACCATGAAGTTCAGGCCGGGACCATAGTAAAGCCGCTGACCGGGGTCGAGAATGACGGCCCGTCTGATGCTGCCGTGGTTCGACCGCTGTTCGACTCGTTTGAAGGGATTGTCATCTCGCACGGCATCTGTCCGCGTTACTCCGACATCGACACCTATCACATGATGGCGTGCGCCATTGATGAAGGGCTGCGTAACTTTGTCGCCACTGGTGGCAATATTGAGCATGTCGCCGGTCTCGACAACTTTTGCTGGTGTGACCCGGTCGAAAGCGACAAGACGCCGGACGGCGCTTACAAAGCGGCGCAGCTGGTCCGGGCCAACAAGGCGCTGTATGATTATTGCGTCGCCTTTGGTGTACCGTTGATCTCCGGCAAGGATTCGATGAAGAACGATTACCAGATTGGCGACACCAAGATTTCAATCCCGCCGACGGTACTGTTCTCGGTCATCGGTAAGATTGAAGATATCCGCAAGGCGACGACCATGGACGCCAAAGCGCCGGGCGACAAAGTCTATATCCTCGGCGTGACGCGCGACGAGCTCGGTGGCTCTGAATACTACGATATGCAAGGTCATCTCGGGCGCAACGTGCCGCAGGTCGATTCAACGGTCGCAATGCAGCGTTACCGCACGGTCAACGCCGCCCAGGAACAGGAGCTGATCGCTTCCTGCCACGATCTCTCGGATGGCGGCCTCGGTGTCGCCCTGGCTGAAACCGCCTTTGCCGGTGGCTTCGGTATGCAGATCGACCTGGCTGTACTACCGGTCGCCGAAGAGCTGCGCAACGATACCGCCCTGTTCTCTGAATCACAGAGTAGGCTGCTGGTGACCGTGGCGCCAGAGAATACGGCAGCGTTCGAAGCACTGTTTGCCGGGCAGGTTTGTGGCTGTATCGGTGCGGTGACCGCGGAGCAACGGTTGCAGATTACCGATCCGAATGGCAATAAGCTGTTAAATGCCAAACTTGATGATCTCAAACAGTCGTGGCAAGCGCCGCTGAGGGAGCTGTAGGATGAGTAAGCAGGTCAAGAGTATCGTCATTGCCGGCAACGGCACCAACTGTGAACGTGAAGTTGCCAACGCCTGTCGTCTCGCCGGTAGCGATGTCGTCGATATTGTCCATATCGCCGAGCTGCTCGCTGGCCGGGCCACTCTCAACGACTACCATTTCCTCAACCTGGCCGGTGGTTTTCTCGACGGCGACGACCTCGGCAGCGCCAAGGCCGGGGCCAATCGGCTGCGGCATGCCGCAGTAAAGGATAGCGCCTTATCGATCGCCGACCAATTGCAGCAGTTTATCGCTGACGGCAAGCTGATTATGGGTGTCTGTAACGGTTTTCAACTGATGGTTAAGCTGGGGCTGCTGCCGGCGATCGCCGGCGACTACAAGACCCAGAGCGCCACACTGACCCATAACGATAGCGGCCGGTTCGAAGATCGCTGGACTTACCTTGCGGCCGATCCGAAATCGCCCTGTATCTACACCCGCGGCATGGATACTATCTATCTGCCGGTCCGGCACGGTGAGGGTAAATTCCTGGCCGATGCTGTCACGATCGACGCCATCGCCATCGGCGACCAGATTGCACTCAAATATGCTGATGCCTCCGGTAAGCCGACCATGGAGTACCCGCTCAACCCGAACGGCTCAACAATCGCCGTAGCCGGCCTGTGTGATCCGACCGGTCGGCTATTTGGCCTGATGCCGCATCCGGAAGCTTATACCCATCGTACCCATCATCCGCGCTGGACCCGAGAGAAGGAGCTGCCGGAAGAGGGGATGGGGTTGGGGTTGTATCGCAATGCGATTGAGTTTATTCGCGCTGAAATTTTATAATTGATTGTCATCTCGAACAAAGAGAGAAATCTTGTTTTTAAGCAGAT
>CBDUUF010000315.1:0-2867 GCA_965370375.1 uncultured Desulfuromonadaceae bacterium | reverse complement strand
GTGTCGGCTTGATTTCGGTATACATAAGCGTCGGAAAATCGGCGCGCAGTTGCTCTCCCACCGGATCAGACAACTCCTCGGCCACAGCCGGCAAGCCAAGGGCGACAACGATAGAGACCAGAATCAGACCTTTCAACAGCAACTTCATAAAACTATCCTTTCAGAAACAGGGTAAGACGTGAATAATCCCACTTAAAAACAGCGGATGCAAGGCGTAAACGCCCATTTGTCACTGTGCATTCGGGTAGTCGACCGTCTGCCCCGAGGCGGTACGCAGACGCACAACCGGCCCGAGAGAGACAATCGTCTCGGGCGTCAGCGGGATCTTGCCGAGCCCACCGGGAGCGTCGATCACATAATGCGGTATTGCCAGCCCGGAAATGGTCTGGCGCAGTTCAGCCAGCAGTTGCAGACCGCGCTCAACCGGCACCCGAAAATGACCGGTACCGTGTACCGGATCCATCTGGTGTAGATAATAAGGGCGAACCCGGCAGTGCAGCAGCTCGGTAAACAGCGTCGCCAAGGTCTGCGCATCGTCGTTCACCCCCTTAAGCAGCACGCTCTGGTTAACCAGCGGCACCCCGGCCTCGGCCAATAGCTGGCAGGCCTGCTGCGCTTCAGCAGTCAGCTCGGCCGGATGATTGAAATGTGTACTGAGATAGAGCGGTTGAAAACGTCCGAGCAGTTGTGCGAGCTGCGGAGTAATCCGCTCCGGCATAACTGCCGGGGTCCGGGTCGCAATCCGCAACAGGGTGACATGTTTAATATTGTGCAGGCGCTGTAGAATTTCACCGAGCAGGTTGTCCGACAAGGTCAGCGGATCGCCCCCGGAGATGATGACTTCGTTTATCTGCGGCTGTGCGGCAATATAGGCGATGCCGTCCAGAACTTCACCAAAGGAGAGATTACTGTCACGCTGGCCAACCCGCCGCTTGCGCGTACAGAACCGGCAATAGGCGGCACAACTGTTCGCCGCCAGCAGCAGCGCCCGGTTCGGATAACGATGTACCACAGCCGGCACCGGCGCCAGTCGTGCTTCATCCAAGGGATCTTCCGGCAGATCGTCCTCAGCCAGCTCCTGCGGATCGGGCAGAAACTGTCGCAGCAACGGGTCGGGTGCGGTCGCCAACAGTCGTTGCAGATATGGGGTGATCCGGGCCGGGTAGCGCTCGGTCACTGCTTTGATTCCGGCCGGCTCAAGCCCGAACGTCGCGGCCAACTCAGCCGGTCGCACCAGACTCGCATTCAAACCCTGTTGCCACGCTTCCATAGATCAATCGTCTCGGTCAGCAGTAGCCGACGCCGGGGAATAATAGTTGCTCAGGTGGAAAATAAAGTGGGCCATAGCAAGCAGCAGCAGATTGCGGATAATCGCCTGCAGCGGTGTACTGCTGTCTTGCGGGCCGAAACAACCACAGTCGATCGCCATGCCACGCAGCAACACCGAAGCCAGCAGCGCCAGAAACGTGGCACAGAGACCGGCGACCACCACTGACGCAGCCCGAACCCAGCGATTGAACACCAAGTGCAAACCGACGATCAGCTCGATAAAGGGTAAAATTGCGGCAACGATTAAATTCCACTGATAGGGTAAAATTTCATAAGCAGCTACCTGCCCGGCAAACGCCTCAACATCGAACCCTTTAAGTACGCCGGCATAGACAAATACACACCCCAGCAACACCCGGCCAAGATGCCAGGAATAAAAACCGCGCGGCTTCATGGTCGCCCCGTTTCAACTGGCTTACCGGCATCATGCCACTGCGGGTAGCCACCCGCAAAAACGCTGACATCCAGATACCCCTCTGCCAGTAGATAGTTGGTCAGATCAAACGAATCCGGGCAACCGTAACCACTGCAATAGATGATAATCGGTTCTTCTTTAGGCGTCTGTGCCATGAATGAGTCAATATAGTCATCGACCTCGGTGTACGGCAATGACATAGCGCCGGGGAGATGCCCCTCAACATACAACTCCGGGATGCGCGCATCGATCAAAACAGTTTGGCCTTGCAGCCGCAGCACATCTGCCAGCTCAATAGTTTTCGGCCGTTGCTCCGCAACATATTCGGACACCAACCCGCCGCCAGAAGCGACAGCCCCGTCAAGCGTCTGCCGCAGCAGCGGATAATTGAACATCAGGCCGGTAGCGATGCCGAAGCAGACGATAATAATCGCCTGCAGCAAGACCTTGCGCATATTGCTGTAATCGAAATGTAACAGGTTCATTCGTCTGGTGATTCCTCGGTTTCCGGAGCCAGGTTCTGCATCATTTCTCTCAGGGAGCTATTCTGCCGCTCTAACGCATCGATCCGCTTATGACAAAGGGCAATTTCGTCACTCAGCTCTTCAATCAATTTTTCCTGGCTCATATAGCGCAGTTCAAGCTCGTTCAAGCGTTCTTCATCTTGGTTCATAATATCCTCCAGAAGCCGCATGCTAGCAGATGGCGAAACAGCCCGCAAGCAGATCGGTTGTATTGCCATATAATGTTTTGTGACTTGCAAACCGCAAGCCGCATGATAGGCTGAGAAAAGTTTACACAAAACAATCTGACAAAACAAAAAGGAGTATAAACAATGGCAAAAATCTTTGAAGTCTACAGATGTGAACTTTGTGGCAACATCGTTGAGTCGGTCCAAACCGGCGGCGGCAATCTGGTCTGCTGCGGACAAAACATGCAACTGCTGGCCGAGAATTCTGTTGATGCCGCCACCGAGAAGCATGTGCCGGTTATCGAACGCGGCAACGGCACCATCACTGTCAAGGTCGGCAGCGTCGCCCACCCGATGGAAGAGGCCCACTTTATTCAATGGATTGAGCTACTCGCCGACGGCAAGTCATACACCCAGTTCCTGAAGCCGGGT
>CBDUUF010000314.1:0-2887 GCA_965370375.1 uncultured Desulfuromonadaceae bacterium | reverse complement strand
CAAACGCTCAAATTTTCGCTTCGGTTCGGTAAATCCGATAGACTGCCAGGCGAATTTTATCAACAATTGTCGAATGGCCCTCGTGCAGCTGCAAGTCGGCAACGATGTCGGCTTTGGTTGAATCGAAGCAATAACAAACCTTTTCATCCATCACAGCTCAACTCCGTATGCAACTCGGACCTGTTTCGCCCTCCGGACATAGCCCAAGATTTTTTTCTGCCAGTTCACGTAGCTTGTATTTCTGTACTTTGCCGCTGGCGGTCATCGGGAAAGCGTCGATAAAAAAGACATGCTTAGGTCGTATGTACGAGGCAATCTGCTCATGGCAAAAATCCTGAATATCTTCTTCGTTCAGATCGGCGCCAATTTTACGAATGACAAAAGCACCGACCACTTCTCCGTACTTCGCATCCTGGATGCCGACCACCTGGGCATCCAATACTCCGTCGATAGTAAAAATGAACTCCTCAATCTCACGTGGGTAGATGTTTTCGCCACCACGGATAATCATGTCATTGATCCGCCCGGTGATCCGGTAGTAACCATCGCCGTCGACCTCGGCCTGATCACCTGAATGCAGCCAGCCATCACTGTCGATCGCTTCTGCCGTCTGCTCTGGAAGATTGTAATAGCCCTTCATCACATTGTAGCCGCGACAGCATAACTCTCCAGCCTCACCCGAACTGCATATTTCTCCAGTTTCAGGGTCAACTATTTTGACCTCAATCTCCGGCAGAGCCGCGCCAACCGTGCCGACCCGCTGGGCGAGCGAATCGTCAGTACGGGTTTGGGTGATCACCGGCGAAGCCTCGGTCAGACCATAGGCGATGGTGATATCTTTACAGTACATTTTATCCATCACCTGCTTCATTGTCTCTTCTGGACAGGGTGATCCGGCCATAATACCGGTACGCAGGGAACTGAGATCAAACATATTGAACATCGGATGATCTAACTCAGCGATAAACATGGTCGGCACCCCATATAAGGCAGTGCACTTCTCTTGCTGCACGGCAGCCAGCACCTGCAACGGCTCGAAAACTTCGACCGGCACCAGGGTTGCACCATGAGTCAGAGCAGCCAACGCCCCAAGCACGCAGCCGAAACAGTGAAACAGCGGTACCGGCAAGCAGATGCGATCCTGCTCGGTAAGTTTCTGTCGTTCACCTATATAATATCCGTTGTTGAGAATGTTGTAATGGCTGAGCATAACCCCCTTCGGAAAGCCGGTGGTGCCCGAAGTGTACTGCATATTGACTACATCATGCGGCGCCAACGATTTTTTAACCGCATTAAACCGCTCGTCGCCACACTGACTGCCGAGCAAGATCAACTCGCGGGTATTGTACATGCCCCGATGCTTCTCCGGGCCGATGTAGATGACGCTCTTGAGCTTGGGGAATTTTTCACTCTTCAGGTGACCACGCTGGCAGGTCTTTAATTCCGGGATTAACCCGTTGACTGTTTCCAGATAGTCGTGATCACGAAAGCTGTCGATGATGACCAACGCCTTGAGATCGGCCTGTTTGAGCACATACTCAAGCTCGAAACTGCGGTAAAGCGTATTGATGGTCACCAGCACCGCACCGATCTTGGCCGTGGCAAACATGAAGGTCAGCCAATCGGGAACATTGCGCGCCCAGATACCGACGTGGTCACCCTTGCCGATTCCGGTCGCCAGCAACCCTTTGGCCAGATCATCGACCCGCTGATTGAACTCGGAGTAAGTCCAGCGCAAATCACGGTCGGGATAAACAATAAACTCATGATCCGGCAGCCGAGCGACCTGTTCCTCAAAAAAGGTGCCGATGGTCTTTTGTGTATAAGGCATTATTAAGACCTCCGACTCTTATAAAGGAGCGTAAACAACGGCCAGAATACGGGCCTTGTCACCTTTGGCATGCACATCATGTGAAACGATAGAATCGTAATAGATACTATCTCCGACTTCCAGCTCGTAGGTTGATTGACCATAATTGATCTCTATACAACCGGAGAGCACATAGATAAATTCTTCACCCTCGTGCGAGGAGAGTGGCGCTTCTCGATCAACACGCGGCTGCACATCGATCAGAAACGGTTCCATGTTTCGATCCTTTTTGCCGGCCCCCAGAGTATAAAAGTCGAGATTGCTCTTGGCCGCCGAGGGATCTTTGCCGGAGAAACGAATCACCCCCGGTGATTGCTGGGCTTTTACCACTACCGGCCCATCATGGGGTTCGTCATCGATCAGAGTCCCAAGCCGAATACCGAGGGCTCGAGAAATTTTCATCAGCGGCGTCAACGACGGCACCAACTCCCCAGCCTCTATCTGATGCAAAATATCTACCGCACAATGTGACTGTTCAGACAACTGTTCTACAGTCATTTCCCGCATTTCACGCAATTGTCGAACCTTTGCACCAACCTTATTCTCCACAGACATAACAACTCCTTAACAATAAGAAACAACCGCAAAACGGATTAAAAACAAGGTGTAATCCCGCTCAGCAAAGATTAGCACAAGATAAGGCGTACGCAAAGAGGGGATGAACGGTTATTGGGTCGTAAATGAGTGGACTGCACTCGATCTGACGCCACCCTCTGCGCCAGTAGTCTGGACCTGCCAATAATAGGTGGTCGCCGGGTTCAGAGTTGAAACTGTATGCGAGACAACTACCCCGGCAGCCTCACCGACCGGAGCACTGCCGCTACCACCACAAGAGAGCAACAGAAACGAGACCACGAGGAACAACAGAAACCTTAAGGATTGTTGATATCGACAACGCAAGACCAAACCAACGGCAAACAGACCGCAGCCAGCCAGCAGAACGTTACCATTATCAGCCGCTGTGACTTTAGTTACAACAATTGGCTCCGTCTGGCTAAAATCAGTCGATTCTGAAAT
>CBDUUF010000313.1:0-2903 GCA_965370375.1 uncultured Desulfuromonadaceae bacterium | reverse complement strand
GAAGCTGTGCTTAGGATGACAGGCATCGCACTCACCAATCGAGCCGTCAGGCCACTGATTCGAGATGTTGTGACACGCTTCGCAGCCTTGTTTGGTGCCGATAATCGGCTCAAAAATAGCGCGGTCAGCCGGGGCATAAAGCCAGAACTGATAGGCATGCTTCGACTTGGTGTGCTCGGCCACTTCTTTCTCATGACACTCAGCGCAGTCCTTCGGGGTCGGATAGAGTCCAACCGTGAAACCGTTATGTTCAAAGGCATCAAAGTCACCCTTTTCTGCTTGGTGACAAGAGAGACAGCCGACACCATTCTCCGCATGTTTTGACTCTTCCCACATTTGAATCATTCTGGGCGCCATCCCATTTTCGAGATGACAGGTAATACATTGTTGCGTTTCTTTGTCGATATCAGCGACAGCAGAAGCAGTGCTGAAGCACAGCAGAGCAGCTAAGGCCACCAGTACAACATTTCTCAGCTTCTTCATTTTTTCCTCCTCCATGAGGCTTGGGGTAATAAACCAGGTGAAACAACTCCGTCGATACAAAATCATGTCATGTTATAAACCTGTGATTTAATACTAGTGTCCACAGAACACATGTATATTTTTCTTATACACTTCAAAGATCGTACCAGATAATTTACTAATTACTTAACCAGCTGAAAAAAAAGAGGATTCTGCGTCAACAGAATCCTCAATATCTTCTTTTTAATTAAAGCGACACGCCAAACGCTACCTTTACGTAACATCTGACGATATGCATGTTACCAAATATCTACGCCTATTCCTGAAGACCGTAGCGGGAGAGCTTTTCCCATAACGATTTGCGTGAGATATCCAGATGCTCGGCGGTGCGACTGCGATGACCTCCGTAGCGAGACAAGACTTTTACAATATAGCCGCGCTCGAAATTACCGACCGCAGCTCGCAAGCTGCATCCGCCATTATCAATCGGATCGGCACACCCTTCTTCAAGCATCTCAGGCGGAAGGTCCGCAAGAGAGACCTCCCGTCCTTGACCGAGCGCGACAGCACGCTCAAAAGCATGTTTGAGGTGCCGGACGTTCCCCGGCAAAGGATGCGTAAGCAGCAGATCGCGCACAGCCGGATCGATCTTCATTTTCCTTTTACCCATCAGGGTTGTGACTTTTTCCACAAACAGCCGGGCCAGCGGGATAATATCCTCTGGGCGTTGTCGCAACGGTGGCACATCGATACTGATAACATTGAACCGGTAGAACAGGTCTTCACGAAACTGCCCCGCGGCAACCTTGTCGGTCAGGTTCTGATTAGTCGCAGCAACTATTCGCACATCGCATTCGACATCATTTTTCGCCCCGAGCGGCTGGATACGCTTTTCCTGGATAGCACGCAGCAGCTTGGCCTGAGAGGCCAGCGGCAGTTCGCCGATTTCGTCCAGAAACAGGGTACCGCCATGCGCCAACTCAAATTTACCCCGTTGATCGGCAATCGCGCCGGTAAACGCGCCGCGAATGTGACCGAACAGTTCCGACTCGAGTAGGTTTTCCGGCAGCGCTGCACAATTGACTTTGACCAACGGTCCCTTGCGCCGATTGCCTAATCGATGCAGCAGATCGACCAGCTTTTCCTTGCCGGTGCCACTTTCACCGGTGAACAGCACCGTTGAATCGAGCGGCGCCACGGTTTGCACCATCCCGACAACTTTTTTCATGGCATGACTTTCAGCAATCAAGGGATCGTCACCCTGACCAGAAAACACCGCTTTCAATTCAATATTTTCTTCACTGAGGCGTTTGGTTTCAGAAATATCCCGACTGATCAGCAAGGTTCCCTGGTATTTACCGTCCGCCCCCCAGATCGCTGAATAACTATTATCGAAATAGCGCCCCTGAGCCTCGATCTTGCGATTGCGGGAGGCGACTACACCACTTTTCAATGCCGAGAGCAGTTCGCGGATCGCCTCATGCGCCGGTTGTGGGTGAATATCAAAAACCGTCTTGCCGACAATCCGCTCCGCCTTGACTTTACGGATAACCTCGGCCGCCGGATTGCAGAGTAGAATATTATCATCGGCATCGAGGTAAATAACCCCTTCGGCCATTTGATTAACAATCGATGAATAAATTTCAGATATGGGATTAAGCATAATATCTCCGTTACGAATTGGTAACACCGGCGGGAGTATAACAGACTTTTCCGGACAACAAAGAGATACTTAGCTTAATTGCGAAAAGGCGTCCTGCAGACTTTATTAACGCCTGAAACAGCTCGCCCCGCGTAAGGATAGACTCACGCGGGGCGATAGCTTGCATCGGCAATCAGGAACAATTACTGAACTTGAACAACCTCTTTGACTTCCGGCAGATGCTGCATTAGAGTCTTTTCGATCCCCATTTTCAGGGTCATGGTCGACATAGGACAAGAACCACAGGCACCGGTCAGTCGGACACTGACAATACCGTCATCACTAACATCGACCAACTCAACATCGCCACCGTCTGCTTGCAGGGTCGGACGAACCAGATTCAAAACTTCCTGGACTTTTTCACGCATTACAAATCTCCTCTTTGGCTCTTTTTGTATTTTATCGTCCCGCACTGGCGGGCGACACTCGTTTACTCTTCGGATGTTACGTCTTCCTTATAACTTAAGTCTATCAAATCGGCAAGGGGATGTCGGAAATTCTTCTATTGCAGAGCAATTCAGGTGAATCGACCCCTTTGCCCTGGATCAGAACCTTAAAGGTACTCCCCATCCCCTCGTCCGGCATGATCAGGTTTTTCAGTGTCATCCTTAACCTCTGCGCCTGATTCGGATCGGTCACTTGCGCTTGCAGTTCAATCAACGTCTCGACAAACCCGAGCGCCATCAGGAACCGGTACTGTTCCTTAAAGTAAAGCGTTTCTAGTCCGGCTTCGCTGCCG
>CBDUUF010000312.1:0-2919 GCA_965370375.1 uncultured Desulfuromonadaceae bacterium | reverse complement strand
CACAGATCTCTCCGATTTCAGTGACATTGTTGCCGCAGAATGGTGCGTTACCACCGCAGTCGAGTTCGCAGCTGGAGCCGATCTCGGGGTCATCACAGATTCCGTCACCGCAGCAATAGTTGCCGCTGTCAACCGGACTCTCGGTGCAGGAGAAGCCACCTGATGTGCAGCGTTGGTCTCCGCAACCGTCCGGAGCGTACCCATCACCGAAACCGCAACTGAAGCGATTCGACGGTTTGCCGGTCAGCTTGCCGTTGCAGTCTGCGGAACAATTGACTGCATTCTCAGCGTCGCCAGCCTCGCAGAGCCCGTTGCCGCAGGAGGCTCCCGGCAGCGATCCGGAGATGCAGTCGGCGGCACAGCTGTCGCAGTCCTCGCCAGCCTCGCAGATTCCGTCGCCACAGCCAATGCAGACGTCATTGACATCGTCACAGGCGTCGGGGCACGGAAGGCTTCCCGCCTGGCAGTCATTCACCACGTCGCATATCTCGGCGCCATCACAGAATACACCGTTGTCGCAGAGCCCATTATTCGGCAGGTGGTCGATCGAGTCGGTACTCTCGTTGCAGCTATCGTCCGTGCACCCCACACCGTCGTCTTTATTTGGTGGTGTCCCGGCATCGCAGCTGTCGGTGGCCTCGTTGCAGGTCTCTTCGCCGTTGCAAAAGAGCGCGTCATCGCAGGCCGGCGGTGTCCCGGCACAACTGTCAGTGGCCTCGTTGCAGGCCTCGGCGCCGTTGCAGAAGAGCCCGTCATCTTCGCAAGCCGGCGGTGTTCCTGCTTCGCAAGTACCCGCGTTGCAAACTTCGGCGCCGTCACAAAAAGAGCCGTTGTCGCAATCTGCATCAATTGAGCACCCGGTCGTGGCTCCGCAGTCCGCGAACTTGAAGCTGCAGATGCGGGTGTTGAAGTCGAAGCTGCCGGTGGTTTCGTAGTATTCCTGGGTGTACCAGAAAGTGCAGTCGTCGGTCGGGTCGACACTCATCGACGAGTAGTCGCCCCAGCGGTTGTACGATCCGGTCTGGGCGCCGGTTCCTTCAATACAGGAGACTTCACCGCCAGGCATCGTCCCTGCGGCATCTCCAGCCATTCGGGAGGTATAGCGTACGGCGGGAAACAGAGACCCGCTGGCCGCGCTGTAGCCAAGGGCGATGTTGCCGTCCTGGTCCTGGGCAATTGAGCCCATCCAGCGCTCAATGCCGTCAGCGGGGGCGTAGGTGCCGTCCTGCTGCAGGAACCAGGCAGAGTCGCCATCGGCACTGCGAACCTCGGCCCAGCGAATGCCGGCTCGTTCGCTACCGGCGTCCACGGTGGTGTTTAGCACCACGCTGGCGTTGCTGCCGAACCAACGGTACTGGGCCAGGTACATTGTAAAGTCCGCATGATCGTGAAGGGTCTCACCTCCGTTGACCGGACTGATATTGTTCAGGAAGCGGTCAAAATTCGAACCTGCAACAACGAGAGGGCCCTCTGTATAGGTAGAGTTGGTGGTGTTCGACCAATCCACACACAGGGTGTGGTTGCGGTAGCCGTCGCTGGCATGGGGCGAGTCGTCATAGGACGCGTCGACTGCTGTCCAATAGGTGGGGCAGGTGCCGGCCGGTGGTGTTGGCCCCGACAGGTGCGGTGGCAGTTGGCCCTCGATGCATTCGTTGGTAACGCATTGGTTGCTGAACTTAACGAACTTGGCCGAAAGACCCAGCAGCATCTGGTCGCGCTCCATCACACCGACCGAGGTGTTAAACGACGGGTCGAAATCACGCAAGGTAAACGTGTAGGCACTCTGACCGGCACCGTCATCCCATACGCCCAGCTTCGGGTAATCGTTGCCGCCGCCCGGTGTCACCGTGAAGGCGTAGCGGTGATAAGACCCAAGTGGATCGCTGGTGGTCGAAATCGCCACACACTGGATGCCCTCGTCGATCGAGAACTGGCTGAAGAACCAGCGGCCGGCGGTGTCATCGTAGAGCACCACGGGGTCACCATCGTTGTTATCCTGGCAGTAGCCACCCATTCCGTTCCAGAACGTGTTGCCGGCGAACGGGCCAGCGATCAGGGTGCCGTTGACGTCATAGACACCCCAAATCAAGTTGATGTACTGGACATAGATACGGTTACCCGCGTTGTCCAGTCCAATGTCACCGTTGACGTCCGGCGGCACGATCCGGCCGCCAACGACTACGGCGTTGTCATCGTCAGACAGGCCGGACGCGCTGACTATGGGTCCCGGAGTGGGACTGAGTTGCGCCGCTGAGGATGACTGCGATTGCAATCCGCCGTCGGGAGCGGCGAGATCAGGAAACCTGCCCTGATTTGGCTTTTCCAGCAGGGGGATCTGTTTGGTTTCACCAGTGGGCGCTACGTCAGGGAGCGCCATTTCGCTCAGCGGCGGCGAGGTGTCATGGTAAACCGCCTCTCCAACGGTCATCTGCGCGGTCTGAGCCCAGGCCGGCAAGGCCAGGCTAACAGCAAATAATGCGGTTATAGACCACAGCGCAATAAGATTGAATTTATGTTTTGACATTGATTAAACCTCCCTTACTGATTGATTGATCAGCTTCCTTACTAACCCATTTTTTCAAGCGCTAATATTATTAACGTATAGGACATTGAAGCCGCACAGTCTATACCAAAACAAGAAGTATTTGAAAAATCTTGATAATCCCAACATGATTCAGCCAGCCCCATGAACTGGACAGTAAAGGGCCATATCGCAGGAAAGCGTTTCAAGATGCAAACCCTCGCGATCATTCTGAAACAGACTTTCTGCCAAAGCATGCCTCAGCTATAATCAAAGTGGGCTCCACAGCCTGGACTACTTATTACTGGTGGAGATACATCTTTGTGAGGAATTCATAATGCGTCAATTCAAATCACCATTCACCGCCGGGCTATGCCGGCTTCTTGCTCTGCTATTTG
>CBDUUF010000311.1:0-2921 GCA_965370375.1 uncultured Desulfuromonadaceae bacterium | reverse complement strand
TCTCAAAAACTCAAATTTTCGCTTCGGGCCGGTAAGTCCGACAGACTGCTAGGATTGAAAAAGGATTTATTGAGACAATGCCTGTACAACAAGAAGAAATAGAACCTGTTCGTGTCCTGCTGGTTGATGATGACGTCGATTTTATTTCGAGTCTGCAGTCGATGCTCGAGATCGAAGGTTATCAGGTCGCTGCGGTGAATGACGCAGCCTCGGCCATGACAAAACTGCGTGAATTCAACCCGGATGTTGCGCTGGTAGACTTGCGGCTCGGCGCCGACAACGGTATTGACTTGACCGCGGAGATGATGCAGCTGTTTCCGGATCTGATTTGCGTTATTGTCACCGCTTACTCCGACACCGATTCGGCAATTACCGCTCTGCAGAGCGGCGTGTATGATTATTTGCGTAAACCGTTTGCGGCCGAAGAGCTGTTTGCTGTTTTGCGCCGTTGTGCCGAAAAATGCCGGTTTATTCGTGAAAAACGGGAGGTCGATCAGGCGTTGCATGAGAGTGATGCCCGCTTCCGGGTCGCGTTTGAGACCAGTCCAGATGCAATTATCATGGCGCAGATAGATGGAAGTATAATCGATGTCAATCCCGGTTTCGAGCGGATGACTGGCTATCGGCATGAAAATGTAGTAGGTAAGGATTCGATGGAGATCGGCCTCTGGAAAAACCCGCAGGATCGCATAAAACTAATTGAGCATATCTCACAATATGGCTGTGCCAACAATATTGTTGCTGAATTTCGTTTGTTTGATGGGTCGGTTCGGGTCGGTCTGGTTTCGGGTCGTACAGTTGTGTTGAACGGGGAGTTGTCGGCTCTGTATGTTGTGCGCGATGTGCATGACATCATGCTTAGGGAAAAAGCTCTGGAAGAGAGTGAGTTGCGTTATCGGCAAATGTCCCAGGAGTACAGCGCTGTGCTGGAAGGTATCCCCGATGCCTTGATGCGGATCGACTCTGATTTGAAAGTAGTTTGGGCTAACAGTGGCGCAGGTAAACATTTTAATTTAACACCTGAAACTATGAAGGGATTGCTTTGTCGTAAAGTGTGGAAGTGTAATGAGGAGCACTGTCAGCGCTGCCTGAAGCAAGTTTTTCTTACTGGGAAACCGACTGATGAGAGACTGAAAATGCCGGATGGTCGAATCTGGGGAATTAAAAATTTTCCGGTTACAAGTGAGCAGGGTGAGGTTCTGAATGTGATTCAGATAGCGAGTGACCTGACCGAGAAGACCAAACTACGCGAACAGGCATTACGGTCGTCCCATCTGGCGGCAATTGGTGAGCTGGCGGCCGGAGTCGCCCACGAGGTCAATAACCCGATCGGCATGATGTTGCTCGATCTACCGATGCTCAAAGATGTGTTTCATGATCTTGCACCACTTTTGAAAGAATGTACCGAGCTGCGCAGTGAGCAGAAGATTGCCGGACTGTCGTTGCACAAGCTGTGTGAAGAGATGCCGCCGGTTATTGACGAGGTGTACGAGGGGGCGCTTAAGGTCAAACGGATCGTTGAGGAACTACGTGATTTCTCCCGGCCGACCAGGGGTGTGATGGAATTGATCGATATCAACGAAGTCGCCCAAAGAGCGGTACGGATGGTGCGGAATCCGCTAAAAAATGCAACGGATTTTTTTACAGAAGTTTACTCCCCTGAGACCCTCTCTTGTATTGGTGATCCACATCGTCTGGAGCAGGTAGTGGTTAATCTGTTGCTGAATGCCTGCCAGGCTCTTACGGATAAATCGGCAAAAATCTCTATAGAAACTAAACAGGATGTTGACAACAGAGCCATCGAGCTGATTATTCGCGACGAGGGGTGTGGTGTTGATCCGGAAAATATCCAGAACATCACCGACCCGTTTTTCACCACCAGACGCGAAGCTGGCGGTACCGGACTCGGCCTCTCTGTCTCGGCTTCTATTGTCAGTGAACACCGGGGTTCTCTTGATTTTCAGTCGAAACCTGGGGAGGGGACAACTGTTGTCCTTATGTTGCCATTCGGCGAACTGGAAAAATCTGATGTCTAACGATTTCAGGCAACAGACAGTTTTGCTCGTTGATGATGAGCCGTCCTGGTTGCGCGCTATGGATCTGGCGCTTGAGCGAACGCTCGGAACTGAAAACCAGACCTGCCTGGATAGTCGCAAAGCGATGCAGATATTGGCCAGTGAACCGGTCAGTCTGGTGCTGCTGGATATTACCATGCCGCATCTTTCTGGTCAGGAGCTGTTACAGCAGATCAAGCAGAGATACCCACTGCTGCCGGTAATTATGACAACCGGCCTGGCGCAGATTGAACTCGCTGTTGAATGCATGCGGCTGGGCGCGTTCGATTACTTTGTCAAGACTACCGAAGTCGAGCGAATCATGAACGGTATTCGTCGGGCTTTGGAGTTGGTAAATTTACAGCAAGAGAATCAACGGTTGCGTGACAATTTTCTCCAGAATGAACTGGAGAATCCGGAAGCGTTCGTTGACTTTATTTCGGACAACCCTAAAATTCGATCTATCTGTCAGTATATTGAAGCTATTGCCAAGAGTCCTGAGCCGGTGCTGATTCTAGGTGAGAGCGGTGTCGGTAAGGAGTTGGTCGCCAGAGCTGTGCATCAAGCCGGTCATGCTGATGGACCGTGGGTCGCAGTTAATGTTGCCGGGTTGGACGATAATATTTTTTCAGACACTCTGTTTGGCCACGTTAAGGGGGCTTACACCGGTGCTGACCAGGCTAGAGCCGGAGTGATTGAAGAAGCCGCTGGCGGGGTCTTGTTCCTTGATGAAATAGGCGATTTGAGCCAGGCCTCCCAGGTAAAGCTGCTCCGACTGCTCCAGGAGTGTGATTAATACCCGCTCTGCAGCGACACGCCAAAACAGCACGATACCCGGTTTGTGTTTGACACTATTCGTGATCTGGC
>CBDUUF010000310.1:0-2922 GCA_965370375.1 uncultured Desulfuromonadaceae bacterium | reverse complement strand
AACTCGGGCTAGGCGTTGCAAATCAGAGTATAACCGGATTTAGTGACGGAAGTGGCCCTTACGTCTCGGTTGGTGCAACCGCAGGTGCCTACTTCAAAGTCGGCAAGACTTTTGTGCTCGGAGGAGATATTGGCTACTCACAGTTTACCAGCACCGGAGAGATCTTTGTCGGAGGCAATAATCTCGACTTAGAGTTTGAAGGATCAGGACCTGTTGCTAACTTTTCGATGGGTTGGATGTTCTAACAAAACTCCACAACTGAACAACAACAAAGCGCCCGGAAAAAATTCGGGCGCTCTCTTTTATTCTGCGTTATTTTTCAACACTCAGCAATCAGTCATCATCCTCATCTTTTACAGATTCAGACACAGAATCAGCAGCCTTGCTTGTCTCTTTGGCAACTTCCTTTGCCGCATCACGTGAGCCGTGACCAATAGCAACGCCTACTTCCTTGCCTGCACGACCAATCGATCGACCGGCTTCTTTAAACTCGGCACAAGCCGACAGCAATCCGGTTAATCCAACGATTACCAAAAGAATGAAGACACTGCGCTTGAACATTTTTTCTCCTGTTACTTAAAAGAAGCTTTATTTGCTTTTACGGCGTGGATTCTAGCTTCAAGGCATACCTGTTGTCAATCGCCTGATTCAGGTTCAACAAGGTAGACACGGTAACAGTTAAGCGTTTTGTCAATTTAAGCAACTCATCTTCGGTAGTGTTTGCAATTTACAAAAGCGCGTTCAACGGTTATATTTACGCGGTTCCATGACTGAAACAGCCATTACCTTTTTGCTATTTTGACTTTAAATTTGTGCCAATGAAAATACTCCTGATTAACCCACCAAATTGCGGTCGATCCATACCGGAAGAACGCTATGGCATCACTTCGCTGAAGCAGATCTTCCGTGGAGAACCGCTGGCACTTGAGGTGTTGGCCGGCAATCTTGATAAACATGAAGTGCAGATTCTCGACCTTAAGGTTGAACCGGACGGGTTAACTGCGAAGCTGAATTCTTTCGTGCCGGAGCTGGTAGGTTTTACCGCTATGACCTGCGAAGCGCAGACGGTTTTGCAGCTGGCCAGTGAAGTCAAGCAGAGCTGTCAGGCAACCGTGGTGGTGGGTGGTGTTCATGCTTCAGCCAATCCGGAGTTTTTCAATCGGGAAATGATCGACTGGATTGTTATCGGTCTCGGCAAACAGAGCCTGCACGAACTGGTCCATGCGCTGGCAGCCGGCGACTACAACTGTGTAATTCCAGGTATCGCCAAGACCTGCCCGGACAAACCGCTCGACTACCAACCGCGTAAATTCAGCCACATCGACCTCCCCGGACAGCAACCACCACGCTATGATCTGGTTGAACATTATCGTCCGCACTACATTCTGGAGACCCTCGGCCTGTCACTCGGCTTTGTCGCTTCAGCCGCCGGCTGCCCCTACGATTGCTCCTTTTGCTGCATCGCCCCGCTGACCGGAGGCAGTTACCTGACTGCCGCAACTGAAACAGTGATCCGCGACATTCAATGCCTGCAGACCCCGGTAATCCGGCTGGTCGACGCCAACACCTTCGGCAATCCGGAGCACGCCCTGAATCTGGCCGACGCGATCGAGTCTGCCGGAATAAAAAAACAATTCCTGGCCGATGTCCGCTCGGACACCGTAGTGCGTCACCCGGAGCTGCTTAAGCGCTGGAAAGAGATAGGCCTGCGGGCCGTAATCATCGGCTTCGAAGAGATTGATGATACTGCTCTTGGTCTCATGAATAAGGAGAACAGCGCCAGAACCAACCGCCAGGCGATCGAGATTCTGCACCAGATCGGACTGACTATCGTTGGTGACTTTATCATCGACCCGGACTATACTGAGCAACAGTTTGACCAGCTGGATGCGTTTGTTAAACAACAGCAAATTGATCTGCCGATGCACACGATCCTGACGCCGCTGCCAGGAACCCGACTCTACCGGCAGTTGCAGAGCCAAATTAACCTGCACGACCTCGACTACTACACCCTGACCAACGCGGTCTTGCCGACCCGGCTCGATGAAGAGCTTTTTTATCAACGTTACGCGGCTCTGTTGGCCGAGGGACACAAAGCAGCAAAGGTTTAAATATTCATGCCCGTTTACATTACTGATATAGCCGCTTTTCTACCCAATGCTCCGGTTGCCAATGCGCAGATGGAAGCGATGCTCGGGATGGTCAATCAGCTCCCTTCACGCACCCGCAGAATTATTCTGCGCAACAATCGGATCGAAAGCCGCCACTACGCCATCGACCCGGTGACCGGTGCCGCCACCCACACAAACGCCGAGTTAACCGCAGAAGCGGTACGCCGACTTAAGCCGTATGCCGATTTTTCTCCTGCGCAAATCGAGTGCCTATGTTGTGGCACCTCATCCCCCGACCAGTTGATGCCGGGACACGCGCCGATGGTGCATGGCGAACTCGGCGGCGCGCCGCTGGAAACAGTCAGCACCGCCGGGGTCTGTCTGGCCGGGATTACCGCCCTTAAATATGCCTGGATGAATATTGCCAGCGGTCAAAGCCGCAACGCCGTTGCGACCGGCTCTGAGCTGGCCTCGAGCTTTATGCTGGCACGAAAGCAAAAGATCTCCGACGAAACCATTGACGCTCTCGAGAACGATCCATCACTCTCCTTTGAAGAGGATTTTCTTCGCTGGATGCTCTCGGACGGCGCCGGTGCCGCCTACTTGAGCTGCGACCGTCCTGCTGACGACCGGCTAGCTCTGCGAATCGACTGGCTAGAACATCTTTCTTTTGCCAATGAGTTGGCACCATGCATGTATGCCGGTGCCAATAAATTACCGGACGGCACTCTGCGCGGTTGGCGCCAGTACGATAAATCGGAACTGATTCAACAGGGCGTTTTGAATATCAAGCAGGATGTCAAGCTACTGA
>CBDUUF010000309.1:0-2939 GCA_965370375.1 uncultured Desulfuromonadaceae bacterium | reverse complement strand
CCGGCGACCGTCATCCGATCGACAGCTTCCATATCGACCTCGCGCGGCCGGATCTCCGGGACATCAATCCACATCACGTCTTTACCCGGCTTGAACTTGAAGATGGTCCAGTTCGGCGCCCAGGTGAAGAAGAAGATCGGCTCGCCGTTTTTGTAGCGGGCCAGGGCGTCGGCCATGCTGGCGGTGTAACCGGCCTTGATCGAGTTGATATGCTCGCGCATGCCGTAGGTATCGAGATGGTATTCGATGGTGTTCTCACAACCCCAACCGGCCGGGCAGGCGACCAGATCGGCCTTGCCGTCGCCGTTGCTGTCGAAGGCCTTTTTCACCTCCGGGCGTTTGAAGTCATCGAGTGACTTGATGTTGAACTTATCAACTTCTTTTTTCGAAACCAGATAACCCTGCAGGCCACCGGCCTTGACTACGTAGCCGATGATCTCCATTTTATCGGCACCATTCTTCGGGATATGCTCCTTGTGCATCGGGAACCAGCCGTTGGCCCAGTAATCGACATCACCCAACACCAGCGCCTGATAAAATAGTGGGTTTTGCAGATCCATCGGTTTCTTGACCTTGTAACCGAGCTCCTTGAGCCCCTTGCTGACCAACGCTTCCTGAAAATAGCCGGTGTCCCAGGTTGCCCGGGCCGGTTGCACGGTGATACCGTCACCCGGGCCGGCGGCTATGGTCATCGTTGGTACGGCGATGAAGGCACAAAACAGAACGATAATAAAACTGCCGACACTCTTCTTCATGATGGTCTCCCTCGGATTTAAATGCCAAAGCAACTCATGCTCTAACAATGAATTTCGAGTAAATACTGGTATGATCTTAATGCAAACGCGAATAAGTATTATACTGGAGCAGGTGTAGCTGTCAAATTTGCATATTTCATGTTTGACAAGCGATTGCCGAATCTGTAAGCTGTCTCGCTTTTGTTTATACACCTATGCAAACTCATAAAAAAGATTGGCACACAGATATCATGAACGAAATACGTAATATAGCTATTATCGCCCACGTCGACCACGGCAAGACTACCCTGGTTGACGCCATGCTCAAGCAGTCGGGGGTTTTCCGTGAAAATCAAAAAATAGTCGAGCGGGTAATGGACCGTAACGACCTCGAGCGTGAGCGCGGGATCACCATCATCTCGAAAAATCTCTCGATTCAGCGCGACAACATGAAGGTTAATGTCGTCGACACCCCGGGCCATGCCGATTTCGGCGGTGAGGTAGAGCGGGTTCTGAAAATGGTCGATTCGGTGCTGTTGCTGGTTGATGCGTTTGACGGGCCGATGCCGCAGACCCGGTTTGTGCTGAAAAAGGCGCTGACCATCGGGCACTGCCCGGTCGTGGTTATCAACAAGATTGATCGCCCCGGCGCCCGGCCGGATGAGGTGGTCGACATGGTCTTCGATCTCTTCTGTGAGCTCGACGCCAATGAAGATCAACAAGATTTCCCGATCGTTTATACCAGCGCAAAATTTGGTATCTCCAAGCTGGAGATAGAGGATGAGGACAGCAACCTCGATCCGTTGTTCGGTGTGATCTTCGAGCGGGTTCCGGCTCCAAAAGGCGACCCGGAAGCTTCGTTGCAGATGCAGGTGACCAGCATCGATTATGATGACTATATCGGCCGTATCGCGACCGGTAAGATTGAGAATGGCCGGATCAAGTCGGGTGCAACCGTCGCTCTGATCGACCGTAACGGTAAGGCACGTAACAGCAAGGTGACCAAGCTGCTCGGTTACGCCGGTCTGCAGCAGGTCGAGATTCAGGAAGCGGTTGCCGGTGATATTGTCACCGTGGCCGGGTTCGACGAGATCGGTATCGGTGAAACCATCGCCGATGTCAACGATCCGCAGGCTCTGCCGTTTCTCTCGATCGACGAGCCGACCCTGTCGATGAACTTTATGGTTAACGGTTCACCGTTTGCAGGCAAGGAAGGTAAATTTGTTACCAGTCGTCAGCTGCGTGATCGGCTGATGCGCGAGCTGCGGACCAATGTTTCCCTGCGGGTCGAAGAGACCGGTAATACCGACAGCTTCAAGGTCTCCGGTCGCGGCGAGCTGCATCTCTCCATCCTGATCGAAAATATGCGGCGTGAAGGATTTGAGATGGCGGTCTCCAAACCGGAGGTCATCTATCGCGAGATCGACGGCGTGCTCTGCGAGCCGATGGAATTTCTGACGGTCGACGTGCCGGAAGATTATCAAGGGACCGTGATCGAAAAGCTCGGCACCCGTAAGGCGGAGATGGTCTCGATGACGCCGATGGATGGCGTGGTCCGGATTGAATTTATTGTCCCGGCCCGTGGCCTGATCGGTTTCCGGACTGAATTTCTCACCGACACCCGTGGTACTGGCTCTCTGAACCATGTCTTCCACGAGTACGCACCGTACAAGGGGCCGATTGTCGGCCGTAAAAACGGCGTATTGATTGCTATCGAAACCTCTGAGACGCTCGCTTACTCGCTCTGGACTCTGCAGGATCGTGGTACGATGTTTGTTTCTCCCGGTACCAAGGTCTACGAGGGAATGATCATTGGCCAGCACAACAAAGAGAATGATCTGGTGGTCAATGCCTGCCGTGGCAAGAAGCTGTCTAACGTTCGCTCCTCCGGTACCGATGAAGCGGTTCGCCTGATTACGCCGAACATTCTGACCCTGGAGCAGGCGCTCGAGTACATCTCTGATGATGAGCTGGTTGAGGTTACACCGGAGTCGATCCGTTTGCGTAAGAAGCATCTTGATGCGAATGATCGGAAGAAAGCTGAAAAGAGTAAGAAGTAAATATTTTTATAGATTGTTTTAAAAGGGGGCCGGTTTCGGCCCCCTTTTTTTATTTAGGCTTCTGTTTTTTTGGTGTATTTTGAATTCAAGATCGTCGGGTCTCGGCCCGACAGCCGTGTTCATTTTCTTTGGTAAGCCGCAAAGA
>CBDUUF010000308.1:0-2941 GCA_965370375.1 uncultured Desulfuromonadaceae bacterium | reverse complement strand
GAAACCTGAAGTTGACGCTCAACTGGTAGCTGAAAATGTAGCTCTGCAGATGGAGCGACGGATCGCATTTCGTCGGGCGATGAAAAAATCAGTTGGTCAGGCGCTGAAATTCGGAGCACAAGGGATCAAAATCAATTGTGCCGGGCGTCTTGGCGGAGCAGAGATGAGCCGGACCGAATGGTACCGGGAAGGTCGTGTGCCGTTGCACACCCTTCGGGCTGATATTGATTACGGTTTTGCTGAGGCGAAGACCACATATGGCATCATCGGTGTCAAGGTCTTGATTTTTAAGGGTGAAGTGCTCACCCAGAATCAGCCGCAGTAAGTTTATTCTTAATAGGAGTCTGGCGTCATGTTAATGCCAAAGAAGGTTAAACACAGAAAAACGTTCAAGGGCAAGATGAGGGGGTCGAACCCCGGTGGAACGGAGCTCAATTTCGGCGATTTCGGCCTGCAGGCGCTAGATCGCGGCTGGTTGTCTGCCCGACAAATTGAGGCTGCCCGTCGTGCTATGACTCGTTACGTAAAGCGTGGGGGTAAGATCTGGATCCGGGTATTCCCGGATAAGCAACTGACCAGCAAGCCGGCCGAAACCCGTATGGGTAAAGGTAAAGGTTCTCCGGATAGTTGGGTAGCAGTAGTCCGCCCCGGCGTGATTCTATATGAAATGCAGGGCGTCAGTGAAGAGGTCGCGCGTGAGGCATTACGTCTCGCCGCCCATAAACTGCCGATGAAGACCAAGGTTGTTTGCAGAGAGGAGGTTTCCCATGAAAGCAAGTGAGATCAGGGACCTCAGTGTTTCCGACTTGGAAAAGAAAACTGATGAGCTGAATCAGGAGTTGTTTAACCTCCGGTTTCAGCTGCACACCGGACATCTCGAAAATACCGTTCGGATTTCCGAGGTCAAGAAAGACATTGCACGAGTAAAAACTGAACTAAGCGCGAAAAACGCTTAAGCGAATCTGAGGACGACCATGAATCAACGTGGAAATCGGAAAACCAAGATCGGGATTGTTTCCAGCGACAAAATGGACAAGACTATCGTCGTAAAAGTCGAGCAGATTGTCAAACATCCTGTTTACAAGAAATACATGAAACGGAACGTAAAGTTCAAGGCACACGACGCCGAGAACTCCTGCGCCATTGGTGACAAGGTCCTGATTGTAGAATCACGTCCTTTGTCCCGAGACAAGCGTTGGAAGCTCAGAGAAATTCTGGAAAAAAACGTCACCGTTTAGGAGATAAGAACCATGATTCAGATGCAATCAATGCTTGATGTTGCTGATAATTCCGGAGCCCGGAAACTCTGTTGCATCAAGGTTCCCGGCGGATCAAAGCGCAAATATGCGTCCATAGGTGATATAGTCATCTGTTCGGTCAAGGAAGCCATACCCAATTCCAAAGTGAAGAAGGGTGACATTGTCAAGGCGGTTATTGTTCGAACCAAGAAGGAAGTTAACCGCGCTGACGGCTCTTTGATTCGCTTTGACAATAACTCTGCTGTTGTGGTCAGCGCAGCTGGAGAACCGGTCGGAACCCGTATTTTTGGACCGGTTGCAAGAGAACTCAGAGCAAAGCGTTACATGAAGATTGTTTCGCTGGCTCCAGAAGTTTTGTAACGGGATTTGGGAGAGTAAAAATGGCGGTAACAAAGCTACATGTAAAAAAAGACGACACTGTTTCGATCTTGTCCGGTAAGGATAAAGGTAAAACTGGCAGGATTCTTAGAGTTTTGCCCGAAAAGGGTCGTGTGATAGTTGAGAACATTAATATGGTCAAGCGCCATACCCGTCCTAATCAGCAGAACAGTGAAGGCGGTATTTTGGAGAAAGAAGCGACTCTGGACATTTCCAATGTTCAGCTGATCTGCTCTTCCTGTGGAGCCGCTGTCCGGACTGGAATGCGTACCATCGATGATGGCAACAAGGTCCGCTTTTGCAAAAAATGCAACGAGATAGTGGATAAGTAACGGAGATTTTCATGGCTAGACTGCAAGAAAAATATCGGAAAGAAATACTTCCTGAGTTGCTCAAGGAACTTCAGTTGAAAAACGTGATGGAAGTTCCTCGTGTTGAGAAAGTTGTTGTCAACATGGGTCTCGGAGAAGCAATTACGAATGTCAAGATACTCGAGTCAGCGGCTGAAGAGATTGGCAGAATCACCGGTCAGAAGCCTGTGATCAATAAAGCCAGACGCTCGATTGCTCAGTTCAAACTACGTGAAGGAGTGCCGATCGGTTGTTCGGTGATCTTGCGACGTGAGCGAGCTTATGAG
This sequence comes from uncultured Desulfuromonadaceae bacterium, assembly GCA_965370375.1. GTDB lineage: Bacteria > Desulfobacterota > Desulfuromonadia > Desulfuromonadales > UBA2294 > Kmv16. The sequence continues at coordinate 667 of CBDUUF010000308.1, read as the reverse complement.
TTTCTTGATCGTCTTATTAATGTTGCACTGCCGCGTGTACGTGACTTTAAGGGCATCTCACCGAAGGCGTTTGACGGGCGTGGTAACTATACGCTTGGCATCCGTGAGCAGATCATTTTCCCTGAGATTGACCTCGATACTATCGACAAGATCAAGGGTATGAATGTCACGATTGTTACATCGGCAAAAACTGACGAGCAGGGACGTGCGTTGCTTAAAAAAATGGGCATGCCCTTCAGAAAATAGTTCACGCGTTAGGCGGAGGAAACTGTGGCAAAGAAATCGTTAATTAACAAGGCCAAACGGCCGGGTAAATTTAAGGTCAGGGAGTACAATCGTTGCCCCCTCTGCGGGCGTCCGCGGGCCTACTATCGTAAATTTAACATGTGTCGGATCTGTCTGCGTAAGCTGGCGTCCGAAGGTAAACTTCCAGGCGTCATCAAGTCGAGCTGGTAACAAGGATAAGGAGTCGAATCCATGGGTATGACGGATCCGATAGCAGATTTATTGACCCGCGTGCGTAATGCGGGCAATGCGAGACACCCGAAACTGGATATGCCTGCTTCTAATATCAAAGAAGCGATCGCTTCAGTTTTGCGAGATCAGGGTTATATCAAGAATCTGAAGGTAGCCCCTGATGATAAACAGGGTATTCTTCGCATTTATC
>CBDUUF010000307.1:0-2950 GCA_965370375.1 uncultured Desulfuromonadaceae bacterium | reverse complement strand
ATATGCGGATGAAACATAATGTGTTGCTAAATGACGTATATTTTGCGTACATGAGTGACGTTTTGTTGCACGCCCCACATGTAAACCATTAATTTATGCATCTTGCTGGCACGTAAAATTCCGGCGTTATTTCATGCTTAATCAAGTTCTGGCAACGCCTCTATCAATAGTTCAAGAATATGCATTGAGCGCTGTGTCCCCTCTGCATGGTTGATGCTGTCCTGAAGTTGCATAATACATCCGGGACAATCGGTGGCGACAATTTCCGCACCGCTCGCCGCGATGTTTGCCGCTTTTTTAGCCCCGATTTTTTTACTTGTTGCGTAATGGTAGACGGAGTAGGTGCCGCCGAGTCCGCAGCAGGTTCCGGCTTCAGCCATTTCAACATAGTCTACCTGCGGTAACGCTTTGAGTATTTGTCGCGGTTCTTTGGTTATACCTGCAGTGCGCAAATGGCAGGGATCGTGGTAGGTAACCCGGGTGCGGTTTGCGGTTTTCGGTAAGGCGGCAAGCTTTTCAGGTAGGCCGTGTCGGGCGAGAAAAACAAAAATATCCTCAGTTTTTGTAGAAATAGCCTGAAACTCCTCGCCAAGGTCAGCGTATATCTTTCCCAGACCAGCGTAGCAAGAGGCGCAGGCGGTAACAATGTGGTCGACCTTGTGTCGGGTCAGCGCAGTCAGGTTCTGATCAGCCAACTGCTCGATGGTCGCACCGGCTCCGGCACTGACGGCCGGCAGGCCACAGCAACCTTGATCCTTCGGAATGATTACGGTAACACCCATGAATTTGAGCACTTTGAGAAACGCTTCACCGATATCCGGATACATGAAATTGATGCCGCAGCCGGTAAAAAAAGCGATGGTCGGCTGTCCCGGTTCACCCTGGATAATTTCAGGGTGGCGATCGCGGAACGGTTTGAATACAATTGGCGGTACGGTCCGACCCTTCTCTAGATAGGGGGCAGGGAAGCGTAAGCGCAGCCCGCTATTCTCCGGCAGTCTTTTAAACAGCAGCGACGAAAAAAACCCGCTGGTTCGGGCGAGCAGATGCATTACGCGTGGTCGTTTCAGGACGCCGGTGAGAAGCTTGCCGAAACTTGAGAGCCCCTGCTGTTCAGCGATCCGCAGCCGGGCGGCGGCTACGATCTCTTCGGTCGGCACCTTGTTCGGACATTGTGCATAGCAACTGCCGCAGAGCAGACATTGGCTGAGGTCCTCAATCACCTTATCTTCCAGCGCCACCTCGCCATCGAGCACCGCCTGGGATAACGCAATTTTGCCACGGGCAACGCGTCCCTCACGTTTTTCAGCATCGAACACCGGGCAGTGCGCCCGACAGGCACCACACTTGACGCACTGCTCGATCTCTTCGCGGTAATCTTCAAGTTGTTTCAACTTAGCCATAATCATTTCATTTCTAACCACGAAGGGCACGAAGCACACGAAGTTTTAAACCAGAGTAAAAGACTTTTGTTTCTCTTCGTGCCCTTCGTGTTCTTCGTGGTAAATCATTTCTCTAGCTATCCAGGAAAATCTTGCCCGGATTGAGGATGTTGTTCGGATCAAGTGCCTTCTTGATCGCCTTCATGTAATCACCAGCTTTTTCAGAAATTTCCAGCGGGATATACGGGGCCTTGGCTATGCCGACGCCATGCTCGCCACTCATGGTGCCACCGAGTTCCAAAGCACCTTTAAACACCTCTTCAATCGCTTTCTCTGCTTTTTCAAGTTCACCCTCAATCTTCTTGTCGATCATGATATTGACATGGATATTACCGTCGCCGGCGTGGCCGAAGTTGACGATCGGGATGCCGTACTTCTCTCCAATAACATCGATCCGGCGGATCATTTCCGGCACCCGACTGCGCGGCACACAGATATCCTCGTTGAACTTGTCCGGGTTGACCTTGCGCAGCGAGGCCGAAACCGTACGGCGTACTTGCCAGATAGCTTCACTCTCTTCCGGGGTTGTAGCGATCCGGGTTTCGACTACGCCGAGCGGCTTGATGATTTCATCGATTTTGGCCACCTGCTTGTCGAGGAATTCCTGATCGCCATCGACTTCGATAATCAGGACGGCATTGGCTGCGCTCGGTAGATCGAGATCGGTCGCCTGGCGGACACAATCGATGGTGCGACCATCCATAAACTCGAGCGTGGTCGGAATAATTTTACCCTTGATGATCGCTGAGACCGCTTGCGCGGCACCATCGATTGAATCGAACATCACCAGCATGGTCTTTTTCGCTTCCGGCAACGGCAACAGCTTGATAATGATTTTGGTGATGATGCCGAGGGTCCCCTCCGAGCCGCAGAGCAGCTTGGTCAGGTCGTAGCCGACTACCCCTTTCATGGTCGGACCGCCGGTGGTGATGATGTCGCCGGTCGGCGTGACGACTTCAAGGCCAATGATGTAATCCTTGGTTACGCCATACTTGACACAGCGCGGTCCACCGGCGCATTCAGCGACGTTGCCGCCGAGGGTGGAAAACTTCAGCGATGCCGGGTCGGGCGGATAAAACAGGCCGACCTTTTCCACGGCCTGCTGAAACTGACCGGTGACCACGCCCGGTTCGACGGTCGCGACGAGATTCTCTTCATCAATCTCAAGAATCGCATCAAGCTGCTCGGTCGACAGTACGATGCCACCTTTGGTCGGTAGTGAGCCGCCGGTAAAGCCGCTGCCGGCGCCGCGGGGAAAGACCGGGATCTGCTCTGTATTGGCCAACTGCATGATGCGACTGATCTCTTCAGCCGATGTCGGATGCAGGACAATTTCGGGCAGAAATTGTTGCTGGGTTGCGTCGTAAGAGTAACAGATCAAGTCGGCTTTTTCGGTAGAGCTGTTGTTCTTGCCGACGATCTGTTCGAGTTTGTTTATGGTCTGTTGTTCTAGCATTGGGCGCCTCAATTGTCCGCTTTATTTGTTATGTCGAACCTATCGGGTTGCA
>CBDUUF010000306.1:0-2958 GCA_965370375.1 uncultured Desulfuromonadaceae bacterium | reverse complement strand
TTATCGAACTAGGTCCGGGTAAGGTTTTATCTGGTCTGATTAAGCGAATTACAAAATCAGCGACGGCTGGCAATCTTGAGAATGTAGCCTCGCTGAAGAAACTGATCGATTGATCGGGGGTACAATGCTGAAAGATAAAGTCGCAATTATAACCGGTGCGTCACGTGGTATTGGCAAGAGTATTGCGTTGCTGATGGCCAAAAACGGTGCCAAAGTTGTCGTTTCGGCCCGTAATCAGGATCTGTTGGATTCTCTGGTCGCCGAAATTAAAGCTTCTGGTGGTACGGCGTTGGCCGTTGCCGGAGATGTTTCTTCTACTGAAGATGCCAACAATCTGATTGCCTCAACTGTTGAAGCGTTTGGTCAGGTTGACATTCTGGTAAATAATGCCGGCATTACAAGTGACGGTCTGATACTGCGTATGAAGGATGAGGATTGGGACACCGTTCTTAATGTTAACTTAAAAGGCGCTTTCGTTTGTACCCGGGCAGCCGCAAAAGTGATGACAAAAAAGCGTTATGGGCGCATAATCAATATTTCGTCTGTTGTGGGTGAAATGGGCAATGCTGGTCAAGCTAACTATTGTGCCAGTAAAGCTGGGATGATCGGTTTGACCAAGTCGAATGCCAAGGAACTTGCCAAGCGCAATATAACCGTTAATGCGGTGACTCCGGGCTTTATCGCCACAGACATGACAGACAACATTTCTGACAAAGCACGTGAGGAACTTTATTCTCAGATTCCCCTCGGCTGTCTTGGCGAGGCGTCTGATGTAGCAGAAGCGGTGCTGTTTCTCGCATCAGAGCAAGCAAAATATATAACCGGGCAAGTGCTCGGTGTAAATGGCGGAATGTACATGTAATTTGAGGTAGACCAACAGACAAGGAGAAACAAGATGGCTATTGAAGAAAAAGTTAAGCAGATTGTAGCTGAGCAGCTGGGTGTTGATGCAGGTCAGGTCACAGAAACTGCTTCATTTATGGACGATCTGGGTGCTGACTCCCTCGATACAGTAGAGCTGGTTATGGCACTGGAAGAAGAGTTCGACATCGAGATTTCCGATGAAGATGCCGAAAAAATCCAGACCGTAAAAGACGCTATCAGCTACGTTACAGAGAACACCTGATTCATCATTCAGGGGGGAGATCAACCTCCTCCCTGGATGGTTTTCAGGTTATTCAGCAGAAAAATGATGTTTACGGTTAAGCAACCGGAGGGATAAGCTGCGATGCGGAGAGTAGTCGTAACAGGAGTTGGTGTTCTCTCACCACTCGGAATTGGCTTGGAAAAAAACTGGACGGCATTGATACAGGGCAAATCCGGTGTTGGTCCTATCACCAGGTTTGACGCCACGGATATTCCGACCAAGATCGCTGGAGAAGTCACTGACTTCAATGCTGACGATTTTATTGAGAAAAAAGAACAGAAGAAAATGGATCTGTTCATTCAGTATGCGTTAGCAGCCAGTGATATGGCGCTTGCTGATTCAGGTTTCAAGATCACCGAAGAGAACGCTGAAAGAGTAGGAGTTGTTGTCGGCTCTGGCTTGGGTGGTCTACCAACTATCGAAAATTATCACTCTGTGTTACTCGAAAGAGGTTATAAGCGAATCACACCATTTTTTATCCCTATGTTGATCATTAACCTGGCGCCGGGGCAGATTTCAATCCGCCATGGAGCCAAAGGGCCCAACCTTTCTACTGTTTCAGCGTGTGCCTCCGGTACACATTCTATAGGCGATGCTTACCGCATGATCGAGCGTGGCGATGCTGATGCGATGATCGCCGGCGGAACCGAGTCGACGATTACGCCGCTTGGAGTGGGTGGGTTCAACGTTATGCGCGCACTTTCGACCCGTAATGACGACCCGCAAGGAGCCAGTCGACCGTTTGACAAAAATCGTGACGGTTTTGTTATGGCTGAAGGCGCCGGTCTGGTAGTGCTCGAAGAGATGGAGTCAGCAATCAAGCGCGGGGCTAAAATTTACGCTGAAGTGTGTGGCTACGGTCTGACTTCCGATGCCCATCACTTGACAGCTCCATCACCAGGTGGTGAAGGCGCTGCTCGTTGCATGAAGATGGCACTTAATTCGGCTAAAATGAACCCGGAAGAGGTCGCCTATATCAACGCACACGGTACCTCTACACCATTTGGTGACATCGGTGAAACGATGGCAGTAAAAACTGTCTTCGGTAATCATGCACGTAAGGTAATGGTTGGTTCGACAAAAAGCATGACCGGTCATGCACTCGGTGCTGCGGGTGGTATGGAGGCTGTCTTTTCACTTCTGGCTCAGGAGCGCAGTGTTGTGCCGCCGACTATCAATTACACTGATCCTGATCCTGAATGTGATCTCGATTATGTCCCGAATACAGCGCGTGACGCAGAGTTGAATGTTGTCATGTCGAACTCGTTCGGTTTTGGCGGGACCAACGCGACTCTGATTTTTCGCAAGGTGTAACATGGCTGATAAAATAGTAATTGCCAGTGATCATGGTGGTCTGGCAACAAAATCAGCTTTGGTCTCTTCGCTTAAATCGAGTGGTGTTGAAGTCAAGGATCTTGGCACAATGACCGATGCGTCTGTCGACTATCCTGATTTTGCGGCTCTGGTCGCTTCGGCTGTTTCCAAAGGTGACGCTGATCGCGGTATCCTGGTATGTGGTACCGGGATCGGAATTTCTATTGCGGCAAATAAATTCCCTGGTGTGCGCGCAGCGGTTATTCATGATGAATTTACCGCGCAAATGGCGAAGCAGCATAACAACGCCAATATTGTCGCTTTAGGTGGCAGGGTGCTAACTACGGAACAAGCATGTAAGCTGGTAGATATCTGGCAGACTACAGATTATGAAGGTGGTCGTCACCAGGGTCGTCTCGACAAGATAACCCGTCTGGAAGAAGATATTCAGGCCGGTCGCATCTGAAATCGTAACGGTGGGCAGGCTTTTTGAGCCT
>CBDUUF010000305.1:0-2958 GCA_965370375.1 uncultured Desulfuromonadaceae bacterium | reverse complement strand
CGGACCGACCAGACAGATGATCGAACCGGATATATCGCCCTTCATCTTGCCGACAGCAATAAACTCCAGAATCCTCTCCTTGACATCCTCTAGCCCGAAGTGGTCACGATCGAGGATGCGTCGGGCGCGGGCAATATCGAAGCTGTCCTTGCTGTGCCGTCCCCAGGGCAGGATGGTCAACCAATCCAGATAATTGCGGCTGACCGTATATTCTGGAGAAGTCGGCTCAATCAGGCGCAGTTTATCCAGCTCTTCATCAACGGCTTGTTGTGCCTCTTCATTCAATTTCAAATCAGTGAGCCGTTGCTCAAACTTTTCAATTTCGGTGATCTTGCCTTCTTTTTCGAGACCGAGTTCCTTCTTGATCGCCTTGAGCTGTTCACGCAGGAAAAATTCCCGCTGCTGGCCCGACATCTTCTCTTCTATCTGCTTCGAAATCTTGGTTTGCAGCCGCGACACTTCAAGCTCATTTTTCAGCAGAACCAGAACCAGATCAATCCGGGCGCGAACATCGAAAGTTTCAAGAATGGTTTGCAGTTTCTCCCCATCCGAGCTGGTAAGATTGGCCGCAAAGTCAGACAATCGACCCGGATCATCAAGACTGGAACGGTTGAGAAACATCTTGATTTCTTCACTGTAGAGCGGGTTGATCTGAATCAGCTCCTTCAGCGTGGTCAGAATAGCCATGGAATAGGCCTTGAGCTCCTTATCTTCCGACAATTCGGCGGACGGATGATAGGTCACCTGCCCGACCAACCCTTCCTTGTGTGTATGCAGTTCATTGATCTTGAACCGTTCCATGCAGTTGACCAGGAAATGTGCACTATCTTCATCATCACTTATAACTTTGATCACTTTGCCAACCACGCCGACGCTATGGAGATTTTCCGGCGTATCCGGAGCATCCATATCCCGGGCCAGAACCAGGCCGATGGTTTGATCACTCTCTTTCATGGCAAAGCGGAATGTGGCCACCTGGATCGGATCATTCAGGGCCATCGGAATCAACAGCCCGGGAAAGGCTGGTCGGGGGCGAACCGGTATCAGCGGCAGCTGCTCAGGCAACAGATGGCTGGCAACAACCAGACCGTCGCCGGGGAGCGAATCTAAATCAATAATATGTTCTTCTTCAAAATCAGAAAAGTCGTGACCGTTGTCTTCCATACAACCTCAATTTAGGGGACGTTGTTGATAAATTGACATTACTTAAATCTTCTCTGCAAAGTCTCATCTTCTTCTATAATTTTTTGTCCACGTATTGCGGCACGACTCACCGCCGAGGGTGTATATCCTAACTGTTTCGCAACTTCGATCCCCGGCAATCTAATGCGACGTATAGACAAATAGCATATCACAGCTTTAGCGTTGGCTATTGGCCTGGATTTATTCGAGTGACGTAATTCATCTCGATTAATTTGATAACAATCGGCAACAAGTTCGATGATTTCATCAATCGTCTTGAGAACCTCTGGTACTTGTTCTAACTCCAGTAAGCGTTCAACAAAAGCACCACCACCAAGGAAACGATCGTCATAAACATACTGATCAGTCAAGGTGCTATCGAGTAACTGGCTGACTTGACGCCCACCGCAGGACAGCGTGGGCGCATCTTGCTGAAGTCCATCGACAAGGAATTGAAGATATGCTTTTCTTGCCATTTTCTGCCGTCGGGAAAACAAAGAAAGAACTTCATCCATCACAACAAGGTGATCGTTTCCTCGCCCCAACATTTGACGATGTCCACACCACCGATAGTCAACCAGAGAACTGAAGTCCTTTACTGCTGCTGCACGTACCGGATTGAGGTTAATATAGCGGATCAGTTCCAGCAGATAAGTATCAGAATCACAGACAATTGACTTATAGCGATTCTGGAAAAGGTGTCCGGTGCGCTTATGTCGTAAATTGAAAGAGACCGCATAACCGGTCAACAGTCTACGCATTAAAACGGCAAGAGATGATTCGGTCGGCATCAACAATAGGTGAAAATGATTATCCAACAGAGCCCATGCATAACAGACGGTTTTAGTATCGTCCAATAACATATCCAGGCGTTCAACAAAATCATCCCGATCTAAATCGTTCAGAAAAATGTCGTTACGGTCGATTCCTCTGGCAATTACATGCTGTAGAAGACCGGGAATATCTATACGTGGTTGGCGTGGCATAACAAGATGATAGCAAATAATGTCAATATGTCAACTACGTCCCCCTATTTCAGGCATTGTCAAGACAGCAATAGATCATTTCAGTTGCGGAGCAAATAATCGTCCACGCAGTTGCACCGCATGCGAGCCGTCCCTTGCCGGTGGCGCAAGCAGTTCAAGCAGGGTTCGCAGTCCAGAATCGGCACTGGCTTCCGGCCGCAGGCTCAGCTTTAAGTCGAGTCGACTGGCACTAAACGGTTGCTGAAGCACCACCCGCCCTTGGCCGGTCACCGCAACTACCCCGCCACCGAGAACGAGTTGTTCAATCTGCAGCGAACGTCCTGCCCCGGAAAGCTCCGCTGTCAGCCGCCCGAGGGAAATCGTATCCTGGCTGATACCGATCTGTTTAACGCCGGCCAACTGCAAACCATCGAGAACGGCAGTTAACCGGACCGGCTCGTCTTTTTCGGTCTGTAGCTGACCAACCAGGTCAAGCGAGGAAATTACTCCGGTGAATTGCAATTGTTTCATCTCCGGCACCGGCAGGTTGAACCGACCATCACGCAGATGCAGATCAACCTCACCGGAGCGCAAGATCTTCCCCTCCAGCAAACCCAACTCACTGCTGGCGCTGATATCCAGCCCGGGTCGCCCGAGCAACGTTGACAGGGTGGGACTCAGTTCAACTCTGCTCAAGACCAGTTCCGGTAGCGAGGCAGACGGCATGATCAAACGCGCCTGATCGATCTGCAATTGCAACGGAAAACCGAGTGTAACCGAGTCCGCCTCGAGTTTGTTGCCGGCCGGCAAC
>CBDUUF010000304.1:0-2976 GCA_965370375.1 uncultured Desulfuromonadaceae bacterium | reverse complement strand
CGAACCATCCATCAACGGCTCACCGGCACGGATCAAATCACCCTCATGCACAGTGATATGCTTCCCTTTCGGCAGCAAGTATTCTTTCGCCTCGCCAATGTCCGGCGTAACAACCACCTTACGCTTACCTTTGGAGTCTTTACCAAACGAGACTGTACCGTCGATCTCGGAAATCACCGCAAACTCCTTCGGCTTGCGGGCCTCAAACAGTTCGGCAACCCGTGGCAGACCACCGGTAATATCCTTGGTTTTAGTCGTCTCACGCGGAATTTTGGCGATAATATCACCGGCGCTGATCATCGTCTCTTCAGTAACGGTGATATTGGCACCGACCGGGATCATATAACGGGCCGGCGCACCGTTTGGCAGCTTGGCGGTCTTACCATCAACCCCTTTAAGGGTGATCCGCGGCCGCTTGTCTGCCGCCTTGGTCTCGATAATGACCTTGCGCGACAGACCGGTTACATCATCGACCTGTTCTTCCATGGTCACGCCTTCAAGCATATCGCCGAAACGAACCATACCCGAAATCTCGGTCAGGATAGGCATGGTGAAGGGGTCCCATTCGGCCAGCAACTGGCCGGTAGTGACCGCCTCGCCATCCTTGTGGGCCAGCAACGCACCGTAGACAACCTCGTAACGTTCGCGCTCGCGACCGGTCTCGTCGATAATTGCAATCTCAGCCTTACGGTTCATAACCACATGTTGGCCAGTACTGTTAGTAACGGTCTTCAACTCGATATATTTCATCACGCCGTCGAAGCGTGCTTCAAGCGAGGTCTGCTCAGCCTTACGCGATGCTGTACCACCGATATGGAACGTCCGCATGGTCAACTGGGTACCCGGCTCACCGATAGACTGGGCGGCGATGACACCGACCGCTTCACCAAGGTTGGCCATATGCCCACGTGCCAGGTCTCGACCATAACAGGTGGTACAGATACCGTGCTTGCTCTGACAAGTCAGAACCGAGCGGATTTTAAGTTTTTCGAGACCGGCATCTTCGATTTTGCGCACCAGGTCTTCGTCAATATGCTGGTTCATTTCGACCAGGATATCGTCAGTAATCGGATCATGGACATCTTCCAGCGCAGTCCGACCCAAAATCCGATCGCCGAGCGGCTCAATGACCTCGCCACCCTCAGTCAGCGAACTGACCTCGATTCCGTCAATAGTTCCGCAATCGAGCTCAGTGATAATCGCGTCCTGGGCTACATCGACCAGACGTCTGGTCAAGTAACCTGAGTTAGCGGTCTTGAGCGCAGTATCGGCCAGGCCTTTACGCGCGCCGTGCGTCGAGATGAAGTACTGCAGAACGGTCAGCCCTTCACGGAAGTTCGCCGTGATCGGCGTTTCAATGATTTCTCCGGACGGCTTGGCCATCAGACCACGCATTCCGGCCAGCTGACGGATCTGCTGAGCACTGCCTCGAGCACCCGAATCGGCCATCATGTGAATAGCGTTGAACGATGGGACCTTGATCTTCTCACCGCTCTTTGGATCGGTAATTTCATCAACAGCCAAAGCATTGAGCAAAACATCAGCAATATCTTCGGTACACTTAGCCCAGATATCAATAACCTTATTGTACCGCTCGCCGTCGGTGATCAGTCCTTCGGTGTACTGATGGTGAATCTCTGTAACTTCAGTAACTGATTGGTCGATCAGCTCCTGCTTACCGGCCGGGATTTCCATATCATCGAGGCAGATAGAGACCGCTGCCTCGGTAGAATAACGGAAACCGCACGACTTGAGTCGGTCGGCAAGAATAACCGTATCCTTGTTACCAGACAGACGGAAAGCTGCATCAATCAGATCGCCAACCTGTTTCTTGGCCATGACCTTGTTGAGATATTCAAACGGGATCGACTCCGGTACAACTTCGCGCAAAATAATACGCCCAACGGTAGTTTCGACCAGTTCCGGCTCGCGGCCCTGGCCAGTTACCATGCGGACCTTAATCTGCGCTTGCAAATGCAATTCACCGGCGTCATAGGCGATGCGTACTTCATCCGGGCTGGATAATATGTGCCCCTCACCGGCAACGAAATGTCGCACACGGGTCATGTAGTAGAGGCCGAGAACCATATCCTGTGACGGTACAATAATCGGCTTGCCGTGTGCCGGCGAAAGAATATTATTGGTCGACATCATCAGGACACGGGCTTCAATCTGACTCTCGATCGACAGTGGCAAGTGAACTGCCATCTGATCACCGTCGAAGTCAGCGTTAAACGCGGTACAGACCAGCGGATGCAGCTGAATAGCTTTACCTTCGATCAAAACCGGCTCAAACGCTTGAATACCGAGGCGGTGCAAGGTCGGCGCACGGTTAAGCATAACCGGGTGTTCCTTGATAACCTCTTCAAGTACGTCCCAGACTTCCGGCTTCTCTTTTTCGACCATCTTCTTGGCACTCTTAATGGTCGTACAGAAACCCTTCTCTTCAAGTTTGTTGTAAATAAACGGCTTGAACAGCTCCAGGGCCATCTTTTTCGGCAAGCCACACTGGTGCAGTTTCAGTTCCGGGCCGACGACAATAACCGAGCGACCAGAATAATCAACACGTTTACCGAGCAAGTTCTGCCGGAAACGACCACCTTTACCCTTGAGCATATCGGACAACGATTTGAGTGGACGCTTGTTCGGACCAGTGATGGCCCGACCGCGACGACCATTATCAAACAGAGCATCAACCGCTTCCTGCAGCATCCGCTTCTCGTTGCGAATAATAACTTCAGGAGCCCGCAGCTCCATCAGACGCTTGAGACGATTATTACGGTTGATAACACGTCGATAAAGATCATTCAGATCAGAGGTAGCAAAGCGACCGCCGTCGAGCGGCACCAGCGGGCGCAGCTCCGGCGGCAGAACCGGAATTACTTCCAGAATCATCCACTCCGGACGATTACCACTTTTAATAAATGCCTCGACAATTTTAAGCCGTTTGGCGGTTTTCTTCCGTTTCGCTTCGCT
>CBDUUF010000303.1:0-2984 GCA_965370375.1 uncultured Desulfuromonadaceae bacterium | reverse complement strand
GCGACCGCGCCGCCGACTGCGTTTCTTGTCAATCGGTCGGTATTTACCTTGCCATCGATAATCAGGTCGGTTACGGCACCGACGAATGATGCCGAAACGGCTCCACCAGCTGCCCCTTTTACGCCGTATTCCGCTGACTTAGGGCCACAGGCGTAGAATGTAAGAGTCAGAATAACAGCTGCAATCAGGCCTAAATATTTCATTATTTCTCCCTATCGTTGTTTATGGTCTGGAACACAACACTTTATGTGTAACAGGTTTACGGACGTTTATGAAACCAGAGGATGAAAATTCCAACTCTTGTGCTTTAAATATAAACAGAGACGCGCCTGGATGCAAGTTGCGGGTGACTTTTGATCTGCAAACCGGTGTGTCTATAGCTGGTTTTAGCATTCCTGCCTTAAGTTATGTCGACAGCTTCATTTATTGATACACAATAATATTGTGACAATTCAGGCTGGTGATATGCTTTTAGCAGACCTAAAAACTGTTTGACGGAGCATTTCATGCGGACTCTGATAAATATGCTGGTCGGGTTATTGTTTGCCGTGCCTGCGCTCGCTGCGGACTGGGACTACAGCCAGCATAGTATTGATGTTACGCAGATACTATCCGGCGGCCCGCCGAAAGATGGTATCCCCGCTCTGTTTAATCCCGGGTTTGTAATTGGACAGAAGGCGAACTTCATGCACGCTGATGAGCAGGTGCTCGGTGTGGTGATAAATGGTGTCACCCGCGCCTATCCGACCCGCATCCTCTCCTGGCACGAACTGGTTAACGACAAGTTCGGCGATACCGCAGTCCTGGTGAGCTGGTGACCGCTCGCCTCCGCGGGCGTCGTGTACGCCCGGACCATCAATAATAAAGAATACACTTTCGGTGTCTCCGGCCTGCTCTATCGGGCCAATGTGCTGATGTATGATCATCAGACCGAGTCGCTCTGGCTGCAGGTCAAGCGGCAGGCGGTAACCGGGCCGTTGACCGGAACCAAGCTAGACATTTTCCCCTCTACACTTACCACGTGGAGTAAGTGGCTGAAAAAACATCCGGATACCGAAGTGTTGACTACCGAGACCGGCTACGACCGTGATTACAGTCGTGATCCGTATGCCAGTTATTATGCAAGTCGTAGCGGCTTTCTCTCCTTTTTTAAACCCGGTCCCGGTGAAGAGGAGAAGGAGTTGGTCGCAGGCATCGAGATCGGCGAGACGGCTTTTGCTTTCGGGATAAATGCCCTGCGTCAAGGCAAAACGCTCACAGCCAGCGTCGACGGGCAACAGTTAACCGCTCACTATGATGCCGATGACGATACGCTCCTGGTGCGCAATGCCAAAGGCGAACGCATACCGCATGTACTGGTTTACTGGTTTGTCTGGAAAGGGATTCACCCGGACACCGGCCGAACAGCAGCGTTGGAGTGATGCTAATCTTCGGGGTCTTTGACCAGTTGCTGAAATGCTGCGTAATCCTGAAACCCGACCAGGGCTTTTTCTCGATAGAGGCTGGTCGGCACCGCAGTCACTCCGAATTCGCTCGCCTTGGCCCAGTCAGCGTCGACTTTATCAGCATAACGACCTGATTCGATCACTTGTTGCGCCTCATCGGGGTTAAGACCAACAGTAGCGGCGATAGCGGTGAGCACATCTATTTGTCCGATGTTTTTTCCATCGGCAAAATAAGCATGGTAGACCGCCATGTGGAATGGTTCACCGAATCCCATCTCCTCGGCCCATTTACCTAATTCCTGGGCTTTGCGGCTGTTGTAAGTCATCGTCCGTGTGCCGAACGGTAATTGCAATTCAGCAGCGATCCCTTCAAGTCGGGCAAGCACTGAATCGATATCTATCCGACCGTAAAACAGATCGTACAGGCTCATCCCAACATCCGGTACTTCCGGGTGCAACGGGTAGACTGACCATTCGATCTGCAAATCAAATTCCTGACGCAAGCGGTCGGTACGCACGGTACCGAAGTAGCACCATGGTCAGATGTAGTCAAAAAAAACTCGTAGTTTTTTCATGAGTTTAAGTGTACCAGCTCAGCTGAGATATCAAGGGCCTGTTGAAAGTTAATGAGGAGACACCGCAAAGCGTCCCCTCTATTAATTTTTATGGGACAAGCCCCGGTGGCAAATTAAATAAGATGGTCATAACTCCTTCGGGGCACAGACGTTCTCTGCATTATGAACTTTAGCGCCGCAGTTGGTGCAGGCAAAACGCGGGTTTTTGAAGATTTCATCGATCTCTTTCTTCATCTCCTTGGCTTTCAGTTGGCAGACGTGGAGGGCGTAATGTTCTTCAGGTGTTTCACAGTTAATATCAGCCATAAAAACATCTCCTTTTTGTTTTCTTAAAGCATAGCGCATCGATGCATCGCGTCAACTTAGACAACCAGCAAATCAAGAGTCGCTGGTCAGTATTTACCATAACGACCGAAGTCGTGAAATTCATTGAGATTGCTGAACTCTCCCCAGACCAGTGATTGATTGGGGGTGTTAGCAAAATCGAGCATCCCTTCGATCTCTGCCAGTTCGTGCCGTTCCATGGCGGTGATCAACATCAGCGATTTTTTCGTCTCCGTTTCACTTGCTGCCTCGGTTGCTCTTTCATAGGTGCGGAGAATTTCCCGTTCTGCGTCGCAGGCCAGTTGATAAGCTTCGACATCCGATCCGATGTTGAATTTGTTCTCTTGCTTGCGTAGTTTTTCAAAGACATTGTTACTCAGGTTTAGAACACGAATGTTCTGCTTGCTCATTTTTGGGTGTTTATCTTGTAAGCGTTGTAACTTTTCAAGAAGCAACTCTTCGTCGTGGGCGAGCATGGTGAAGATCCGTCTGACACCGTCGGCTTTAGCGCGGTCTGCCATCTCCTGATAAAATCGGATACCGCTCTCCTCTGTTTTTCGGGCATAATCTATGACGTTCATATTTTTATCCTCTGATTTGTGTTGGCAATATTTCCAGGGGTGAAATGATCTGCCCCGTT
>CBDUUF010000302.1:0-2985 GCA_965370375.1 uncultured Desulfuromonadaceae bacterium | reverse complement strand
ATTTCGACATAACCCCAGTTCACGGCAACATGAAAACTCTTGCCGTCCTGCTTGTAGCTGAGCTCACCGATGTCCAAAGTTGTCAGCATCGGCGTATGCCCCGGGAGAAGACCAAACTCGCCGACGGTGCCGGGAGCGACGACTTCATCCACCTGCTCAGACAAAATCTTCCGGTAGGGGGTAACCAATTCAAGATGCAGTTTTTCAGCCATTACCAATATCCTTCATCTCCGATCGGGCTAAAACCCGGCCGTATCCAATCTTTAAGCCGCCAGAGCCTTGGCTTTTTCCATGGCCTCTTCAATGGTACCAACCATGTAGAACGCCTGCTCAGGAACGTCGTCGTGCTTGCCGGCAACGATCTCCTGGAAACCTTTGATGGTGTCCTTGAGTTCAACGTACTTGCCTGGTGTGCCGGTGAAACCTTCAGCAACAAAGAACGGCTGCGACAGGAATTTCTGAATCTTACGAGCACGGGCAACGACCAGTTTGTCATCTTCGGAGAGCTCATCCATACCGAGGATGGCGATAATATCCTGAAGATCCTTGTAGCGCTGCAGCACAAACTGCACCTCACGGGCAATCTTGTAGTGCTCTTCACCAACAACCTGCGGATCGAGCAGCCGGCTGGTAGAGTCGAGCGGATCAACCGCCGGATAAATACCGAGCTCGGAAATCGCCCGAGACAGAACCGTAGTTGCATCGAGATGAGCAAACGCGGTCGCCGGAGCCGGGTCGGTCAAGTCATCAGCCGGGACATAGATCGCCTGGACTGAAGTGATCGAACCCTTCTGCGTGGTGGTGATTCGTTCCTGCAACTCACCCATCTCGGTCGACAGGGTCGGTTGATACCCAACGGCTGACGGGATACGCCCGAGCAGTGCCGAAACTTCGGAACCAGCCTGGGTGAACCGGAAGATATTATCGATGAACAGCAGTACGTCCTGACCTTCTTCTTCACGGAAGTACTCAGCGATGGTCAGCGCAGACAGAGCAACGCGAGCGCGGGCTCCCGGCGGCTCATTCATCTGGCCGTAGACCAGAGCGGTCTTCTCAAGGACGCCGGACTCTTTCATCTCTTCCCAGAGATCGTTGCCTTCACGGGTCCGCTCGCCGACGCCGGCGAAGACCGACAGGCCACCATGCTGCTGGGCAATATTATTGATCAGTTCCATGATCAGAACGGTTTTACCGACACCGGCACCACCGAACAGGCCGATCTTGCCGCCACGGGCGTACGGTGCGAGCAGGTCAACCACCTTGATCCCGGTTTCGAACGCCTCAACCTTGGTCGACTGGTCGACAAAAGACGGGGCCGGGCGATGAATTTCCCATTCCAGATCAGCATCGATCGAACCGGCCTCATCGACCGGCTCACCGATCACGTTCATGATCCGACCGAGAGTCTTCGCACCGACCGGCATGAGAATCTGCGTACCAGTGTCAAGCACCTCCTGGCCGCGAACCAGTCCGTCGGTCGAGTCCATGGCGATGGTCCGAACCGTATTTTCGCCAAGATGCTGGGCAACTTCAACCACCAGGTTCCATTCACCTTCACCCAGAGACGGGTTAGTGATTTTCAGAGCGTGGTAGATTTCAGGGAGTTTCCCGGCTTCAAATTCCACGTCGACGACGGGACCGATAACCTGGGTGATTCTGCCTTTATTCATAATGAACTATTCCTCCTTCAGCCACCCGCTCAACGGGTGTGACTAAAATCTGTGGTGTTCTATTAACCTTTTATTGATTCTGATCCAGAGATAATTTCCATCAACTCTTTGGTGATAGCGGCCTGACGTAAGCGATTGTACTGCAACGTCAGTTTACCGATCATCTCGGAGGCATTCTTGCTGGCACTGTCCATGGCGGTCATCCGGGAACCATGCTCAGAGGCAACCGACTCGAGCAGGCCACGGAAAATCTTGACCTCCACATATTTCGGCAGCAACTGATCGAGAACTTCACCCTGATTAGGCTCATAAAGATAATCAGCAACCAGGGTACTCTCTTCGATCTCTTTCGGCACCACCGGCAGCAACTGGTCAAGCGTCACAATCTGGGTCATGGCGCTCTGAAAGGCATTATACAGCAGATAAACAGCATCATAGGTCTCGGCAGTAAATCCCTCAACTATTTCCTGGCCAAGCAGTTGGGCCGTCGCATAGTTGATTTTGCCGGTAATATTTTCATGTACCTTAATGATGCGCTCACCGTGACGTCGCTTGAGCAGTTCCTTACCCTTGCGGCCGATAATCATCAGATCGATCGCCGCGTAACCATCGGCGTTCTCTTTGATAAAACTTTCGGCAGCCTTGGTGATACTGGAGTTAAAGCCACCACAGAGACCACGATCAGAGGTCATCAACACGACCAGTGCCCGACTCTTGCCACGCTTGCCGAGCAACGGATGCGCTTCGCTGTCCTCACGCAGAGCCAGACTGGAAACTACATCCTGGATCTTGTCGGCATAGGGACGCGCCGCAACCACCGCTTCCTGCGCCTTGCGCAGTTTGGCCGCTGATACCATCTTCATGGCCTTGGTGATCTGGCTGGTGTTCTTAACCGTGCCGATCCGCTTTTTTATGTCCTTAAGACTTGGCATCTGTCTTACCCTTCACGGTACAAATTAGGCAGCAAATTGACCCTTGAACTCATCCAGTGCAGCCTTGATGCGACCTTCGAGCTCATCATCAATGGCCGCCTTGCTCTCGAGGTCGGCAATCAGCTGAGCGTGCTTCGATTCGAGAAAAGCCAGCATCTCAGCTTCGTAACGCTGAACGTCAGTCGTCGCATAATCATCGACATAGCCGTTGTTGACCGCAAATATGGACAAGACCTGCTTGGCAACCGGCAGTGGTTGATACTGACCCTGTTTGAGGATTTCGACCAGACGGGCACCACGATTGAGCTGACGCTGGGTGGCGGCATCGAGATCAGAACCGAACTGGGCAAAGGCGGCCATCTCGCGATACTGGGCGAGATCCA
>CBDUUF010000301.1:0-2986 GCA_965370375.1 uncultured Desulfuromonadaceae bacterium | reverse complement strand
TTGAATCTCTCCTTGGTGTGGTACCAAATTAGTCAGGTTCCAAATTTTTCAATGTCGGTCTTACAGTCAATACAATACCTTGAAAATGGCCGAACTTCCATACGTCGGGGCGAAATTTCTTCTTCGCAGTTGGCGCAAATGCCATATTCGCCACTTTCGAGGCGGGCCAGGGCCGCATCTATATCCTGCATCTGGCGATGATGTGCTTCACTCAGGTTGAGCAGCATTTCACGACTGTAGGCGTTGCTTGAAACGTCGGCCAGATCCGGTACGTTGCTTTCACCGATCTCACGTGAAGCAGCGTACTTGGCCTGAACTTCATCTAGTAATTCATGGCGTATTTTCTCAAGGTTTTGCTTTATACTTACTAAATCCTGCTTTTTCATTAATCTTCCCCAGTTATCGATTGTGATATGGTTCGTTACGCAAAATTGTCATTGCCCGGTAAATCTGTTCCAGTAACAGCAGTCGGGCCATCTGGTGGGTCATAGTCATGGCTGAAAGTGACAAGGTCATATCAGCTCTCTTTTTTACTGCAGTACTCAAGCCGTAGGCACCGCCGATCAGAAAGACTACCTCTTGCGTGCCGTCGAGCATATGCTTTCCTATAAAGCGGGAAAGCTCCTCGGAGCAGATGCCCTTACCCTGTTCATCAAGGACGACGGCAAACGCCGAGTCGGGTACTTTTTGTAGTAACAACTCACCTTCGCGTAGCCGGATCTGCTGGACGTCGGCCTTTTTGCCACCCGCCTTGATTTCTTTCAACTCTTCGATGGCTAGCGGCAGATAATGGCTGATCCGGGAGCTATAATCACCAGCACCATCCTGAAGCCAGGCAGTCGACAGCTTGCCGATACAGAGGAGTTTTAGTTTCACGATTCGACGTGGGGCGGCTCCGACTGTCCCTCCGGCAAGGCAATTTCAGGAGCATCGACCCAGAGACCGTCGAGATCGTAGAATTCGCGAACCGGTTGCTGAAACACGTGGACCATGATGTTGCCGAAGTCGAGCAGGACCCAGCGGCCTTCGGTCATTCCTTCAACCGCAGTGGCCAGTTCGTTGCATTCATCCTTCATGCCGAGGCGGATCGCTTCGGCTACCGCCTTGACCTGCCGGTCAGAGCCACCGGAAGCAATCAGGATATAGTCGGTTAAAGATGATGTTTCACCAACATAGAGCAGTTTGACATTGAAGGCTTTTTTATCGAGTGCGTATCCGGCGCAACGCCGGGCTAGTTCTTCAGTTTTCAAGCGTTGTCTTCTTTCTCGCGGTAGAGATTATGTGCTTGTATGTACGCCTCGACCGACGGTGGCACCAGATAACGGATAGAGCGCTGTTGCGCTACATGTTCACGTAGTCTGGTCGAGGAGATGGCCAGTCGGGTTTCGGCGACAAATATCAGCTCATTCCCGCACTTGTGGCGCAAATTAACAGAACCCTCATCGTAACAGAACTGGTCGGTAAGTGCAACGGGAAGTAGTGCTCTCGGGTCGTCATTACCATAGTCCGGACGGTGGGCGACTATGATGTTGGCCAGTTCGAATAGGCGCGGATAATCTTTCCAGCTGGCGATGTCGCAGAACGAGTCGAGGCCGATGATGAAATACAGGCTGTCGCCCGGGTAAAGTTGCTGCAGAGCCTCAAGGGTGTCGACCGAGTAATTGGCGCCAGTGCGTTGTGCTTCAAGATCGCTGGCAATAAAATCAGGGTGGTCGGCAACCGCTGCTTCAACCATCGCCAGACGGTGCTGAAACGGGGTGTCGGTTGCAGACTGCTTGTGCGGGGGGATGGCGGCCGGCAGAAAAATAATACGGTCAAGTCCGCACGCTTCACGAGCCTCTTCAGCAATCCGGAGGTGCGCCAGGTGGATAGGATTAAAGGTGCCGCCGAAAATTCCGGTTCGCATAGTCATCCTGTCGTTAATATCCGGCACCTGACAAGCGATCAGGCCCGTACCTCACCGTGACCGAAGACGATGAATTTCCGGGTGGTCAAATCTTCCAGCCCCATCGGGCCGAACGAGTGCAGTTTGGTGGTTGAGATACCAATCTCAGCGCCGAGGCCGAACTGGTTGCCGTCGGAAAAGCGTGACGAAGCGTTGACCATGACCACGCTTGAGTTAACTTCACGTAAAAAGCGCTGCGCGTTGTCATAATCGCGAGTTACGATCACTTCGGTGTGTAGCGAGCAGTAGGTCTGGATGTGCTCAATCGCCTGGTCCAGACTGTCTACAACACGTATAGCCAGGGTCAGATCGAGGTATTCAGCGTGCCAGTCTTCCTCGGTCGCTTCGAGCATGTCAGGAACTAGTTCGCGGCAGACCGTGCAGCCGTGCAGTTCGACATTTTCGGCACGTAGCGCGCGGGCGACCTGCGGGACGAAGGTTGCGGCGGCATCTTTGTGCACCAGCAGTGTCTCCATGGAGTTGCAGACACCGGGGCGCTGGACCTTGGCGTTGAGGCAGATTTGCTCGGCCATAGCGAAGTCGGCACCTGCGTCGACAAAGGTGTGGCAGACGCCTTTGTAGTGTTTGATTACCGGAATACGTGAATTCTCAGCGACAAAGCGGATCAAACCTTCGCCGCCACGTGGAATAATCAGGTCGATGTCCTCTTCCTGTTTGAGTAGTTCAGTGACGGCGTCACGATCAGTGGTGCCGACAACCTGTAGCGCTTCAGCCGGTAAACCGAGTTTCTTCAGCTCACTTTGCAGGATGCTGCCGATGGCGGTGTTGGAGTGGAAAGCTTCGGAGCCACCACGCAATATTACCGCGTTGCCGCTTTTCAGGCAGAGACCTGCGGCATCGGCGGTGACATTCGGCCGTGATTCGTAGACGATGCCGATGACACCGAGCGGGATGCGCATGCGGCCGACCTCGATACCGCTCGGCCGTCGTTTCATGCCGGTAATCTCGCCGACCGGGTCAGGCAGGTCAGCAACCTCACGCAGGCCGTCGGCCATCGATTTGATCCGTTGTTCATCGAGC
>CBDUUF010000300.1:0-2988 GCA_965370375.1 uncultured Desulfuromonadaceae bacterium | reverse complement strand
CGAACCGGTGCGTCCGGCATAGCATTGCTGGCCGGTTCCGGGCTGAGACTGATCATCTCCAGAGTCAACAGGGTTTGCAGCAGCGGCAGCAGCCCGTCGCCTTCGCCCAGACAGTCACTCAAACTCGTTTGACCGTCGAGCCGTTGCAGCAGCAACTGCTCTTCCGATTTCAGTTGCAGGAAATTGCTGTGCTGATAGAAGGCCGGAGCCAGGATCGGAAAATGGGCGGCGTACTGTTGGCGGAGGGCCCGCAGTCGGTCCATCTGCGGATGCATGTGATAACCGGCGTAAAACATCCTCGGCACGTTGACCGAAATGACCTGCATTTCACCCGGCAGTGATACAGGATTGGTCGTCGCCACAAACGGTGGCAGACCAAAGGCATAGATCAGTTCGCTACCGAGATAGGATAGTTTTTCCTGCATCAGTTCCGGATAATCGAAACAGCCGAGTTCGACCAGAGTGTCGTGTCGGCACTCACCTACCGTTGAGTAATAGCTGTATTCCTCAGCCGAAATGACGCCGCGCTTGTGCAGAAACTCACCAAAATTCTCATACTTGAGTCCGGGACGGAGCGAGACCGGGGTGCCGTTGATGAAGCTGAGGTGCTGCTGGCGGTCATTAATATTAAAATTCAGAATGCCGGAAAAACGTGAAGTGAGAGCTTTTAGCAGATGTTGATCGATCGTCTCGCCGCCACTGGTGAATGGGAGGGCCAGATTCTGTTCGATCGCTTTGAGCAGGTCACCGGCGCGAAACGGTTTTTCCAGGTAAGTGCTGACGCCGAGGGTGCGGGCCGATGCTGCACTCTGCTCGCCGCGGTAAACGCCGGTCATAATGATTACCGGCAGGTGTTTTGTTTTATCGCTCTGGCGTAGTTTTTTTAGTAACTCTACCCCGTTCAAGCGCGGCATTTTCAGGTCGAGCAGCAACAGATCTGGCGGTTCGACGGCGAGTTGGCTCAGGGCATCGATCCCGTCAACCGCGCGCTGGGTTGCATAGCCGGACTTCTGCAGTAACCGCTCAAGCGGGGCGGCAACACTGTCGTTATCTTCGGCTATGAGAATCGAAATGGCCATGGTCAATCACTTTACCGTTTCAGCTGAAAACGCCGGACGGCCTGGTTGTGTTCTCTCAGGGTCAGGGAGAAAGCGTGAGTGCCGTCACCGCGAGCCACAAAATAGATAAAATCGACATCAGCCGGATAGGCGGTGGCGTGCAATGCGGTACTGCCGGGACTGGCGATCGGTCCGGGCGGAAGTTTACGGATCGTGTAAGTATTGTATGGAGTCGGTCGCCGCAGGTGTGCTTTGGTTATGTTCCCCTTGTACTCATCACCGAGCCCGTAGATGACGGTCGGATCGGCCTGTAGCGGAATCCCTTTTTTCAAACGGTTGTGGAACACCGCCGCAATCAACGGCATCTCATCGTCGTTGCCGGCTTCTTTCTGCACAATCGAGGCGAGGGTCAGCAGCTGGTGCGGAGTCAGGTTCAGTTCGTCTGCGGCAGCCAACAGTTCCGGTGTCAATTGCTGGTTGAGTTGTTCGAGCATGGTTTCGAGCAGTCTGTCGAGCGACAGCTTGGCAATGACGGTGTAGGTCTCGGGGTACAGATAGCCTTCAAGCGAGGTGGCCTGAATCGCGTGTTTGGCCAGAAATTGTTCATCTTTGGCCAGCGCCATGAACTCTTCTAGCGGTGCGATATCCCGGGCTGCCAGTCGTTCACCGATCTGACGCAGGGTGAAGCCTTCCGGGATGGTGAACTGGATGCGGCGGACGTCACCTTTGACCAGCCGATCGAGAATCTCTCCCGGCGTAGCGGCTTGCTTGAAATCGTATTGGCCAGCCTGAATATTCCCGGTATCACCGCGCAGCCGGGCCAGCAGGCCGAACATGCGGGCATTGCTGATGACGCCATTAGCTTCAAGGCGAGCAGCGATGGTATTCAAACCGGTGCCGTTCTCGATCTGCAAGACAACCGCCTCATTTGGGGTGATCTGGTTGAATACAAACAGTCCGGCGGTTACTGTAGTCGCTCCGATGAGAATCAGCAGCGCGACAAAAAGTAGAGTCAGGTGGCGAGAAAAATGTAGGGAGAACAGAGACATATCTATTGCCGATAAAAGGTTAAAATCTGAATAATTTTATGAGAGTCTGCGGGTTCTGTCAAGGTTTGTGCGTGGATGAGATCAGGCTTTAAACTTACTTTCGGTGCCGCTTATAAGACGCTTGATATTCTCGCGATGCCGGAAGATGACCATGCCACTGAGAAACAGGCTGGCCAGCAACAGCGGAATATCGCGAACAACGAAAAAATTGATGGCAGGAAGGGATGCTGCAGCCCAGATTGAAGCGAGTGAAATGTCACGTGTCCGCCAGACAAGGACCACAAACAGGGTCAGCCCGAGAATTGCAGTCAGTGGCGACAGCGCCAGGTAAATACCGCAACCGGTGGCTACACCTTTGCCGCCCTTGAAGCCTATATAAACCGGATAAAGGTGGCCGAGGAAGGTGGCGGTGGCGACCATGGCGACCTGTTCACTTGCCATCCCGGCCAGATGGATGGCGTAAATGATCGGCAATGCGCCTTTCAGGGCGTCACCGATGAAGGTCATGGCACCTAACTTGCGACCGGCAACGCGATAGACGTTGGTCGCGCCGATGTTGCCGCTGCCGGCTTTGCGGACATCTTCACCGCCAGCGAGTTTAGTCAGTACGACACCGCAGGGGATGGCGCCGACCAGGTAGGAGACTAATAATAAAATAATAAGTTCAATATTCATCTGAAATGTCGGTTCAATTGCGAGTGTCAGGTTGATGTTGTAGTGCGAAGCGTTTATTCATGCCACGAAGACGAGGGTTTATCAAGGTTTATTGCGGTAGAAAATTTTAACCTTATCACTGTTTTCCAGTGGCCAGGAGGCTGTCTGGTTCAAGCCAGATGATTTATTATTCGAACGCCTGGAGGCAACCCGCCGGTCACGGATTT
>CBDUUF010000299.1:0-2989 GCA_965370375.1 uncultured Desulfuromonadaceae bacterium | reverse complement strand
ACTGCAACTCAGCTGTGTCACTCTCCGACATTGCTCCGGTTCGATAGGTTTCAGGCACCTCGACCTCAGGCTCAATAAAATCCGGACCGACCATACAACCCGAAAGGAAGACTAAAGCCAGGATCAAAGGCATAAAAAAATTCTGTTTTTTTATCGGTCTGGGCATCGTTGCTATACCTGTTCTTTTTCAAGTTCACGCTTTTTCTCATATCCGGCGACCTTGCCGACAAAAACGAAAAGCATCGGGTAGAAAAACACGCCGAGTGCCGTCGCGAGAATCATCCCGCCCAACAGCGCCATCCCCATTACCACCCGCGCTTCGGCGCCGGCACCGGAGGCAAGTACCAGGGGGAGTACACCGAGGATGAATGAAAAAGCGGTCATCAGGATCGGCCGAAAACGTGACTTGGCCGCATTGATTGCAGCATCGAACAACGGCAGCCCCTTTTTGAACTCAAGGTTGGCAAACTCGATGATGAGGATGGCATTTTTCGCCGCCATACCAATCAACATAATCAGGGAGATTTGGGCGAAGACATTCAGTTCAAAACTCGGGCTGAACTGGCGGGCCAGGAAAAGGGCTAGAAAAGCACCAAATATTGCGAACGGTGTCCCGAGCAAAATACTTAACGGCAACGACCAGCTTTCATACTGGGCAGCAAGGATCAAAAAAACAAACAGTAATGAGAACACGAAAACACTCGAGCCGGTGCCCGAGGCTTTTTTCTCCTGAAATGACATGTTGCTCCAGGCGTAGCCCATACCGGCAGGCAGTGATTCTTTGGCGACTGCTTCGAGAGCATCCAGCGCCTGCACCGAGGAGTAACCGGGGGCCGGGCCTCCGGTCAGCTCAATAGACCGGTACAGGTTGAAGCGATTGGTGAAGTCAGGGCCGGAGATTTCCTTGATCGTGACAAACGCACTTAAAGGCACCCGGTCGCCATTATTGTTCTTCACAAAAAACAGATCAATTTTTTGCTCATCGATCCGGTATTCCGGCTCTGCTTGGATATAAGCCTTATAGAGCCGCCCGAAACGATTAAAGTCATTGACATACGAACCGCCGAGGAAGGCGCCGACCGTGGTGTAAACGTCATTCAACGCCACCCCCGCCTTGAGCAGTTTATCGCGATTGATCTCCATGTAGCGTTGCGGTACGCTGGCGCGGAAAGTGGTAAAAATCGAACCAATTTCCGGCCGGGCCAAAGCCGCCTGCATGAATTTATCTGTCTGCTCAGCCAGATATTCCGGACTGTTTCCGCCCCGATCCTGAATCATCATGGAAAATCCGGAACCATTGCCCAGGCCGGGGATGGCCGGTGGGCCGAAGGCGAAAACCTGAGCTTCGTTTACCTCGAAGAAAAAATCTCGGTTTAACGCCGCTACTACCTCATTGGCTGTTTTTTCACGCAGGTTCCAGTCCTTGAGTGCCACGAACAGGAACCCGGAGTTAGACGACATGCTACCGGAGATCAGGCTGAATCCGGTCGCAGCTGTAACATATTCAACCTCTGAGTGCTTAGCTATAATTTGCTCAGCTTTTTTCACCACCGCGTCGGAACGCTGCAGCGAGGCGGCGTCGGGTAACTGAACATTCACCAACAGGTAACCCATATCTTCACTCGGCATGAAACCGCCGGGGATCACTTTCCCCAACAGACCGAGTCCCGCCGTCAGCACGACAATAAACACCAGACTAACGGCAATCTTGCGGGTGACAACCCGGGTAAAACCGGTATAAGCCTCGGTCGTTCGATCAAAGAATTTATTGAACAGCTTGAAAAATGCACCGAGAGGTCCGCGCACCGGTTGCTGTTTGCGTAGCAGCAAACCGCAAAGCGCCGGACTCAGGGTCAAGGCATTAATCGAAGAGAACACCACCGAAACCGCCACGGTGACAGCAAACTGCTGGTAGAGCCGACCGGTGATGCCGCCCATCACCGCGACCGGGATAAACACTGCCACCAACACCAGGGTAGTGGCTATGATCGGTGCGGTCACCTCCTGCATCGCCGCTTTGGTCGCTGCTTTCGGGTTCATCCCTTTTTCAATATTCACCTGTACCGCTTCAACCACGACGATAGCGTCATCGACCACGATGCCGATCGCCAGAACCAGCCCGAGCAAAGATAAAACATTGATAGTGAAGCCGAGGATGGGGAAGGCAATGAAAGCCCCGATCAGGGAGACCGGGATAGCGATGGTCGGGATCAGCGCCGCGCGCCAGTCCTGGATAAAAATATAGACCACCAGAATGACCAGCGCGAGCGCGATAAGCAAGGTCTCGATGATTTCATCAATACCGGCCGTAATCGCTTTGGTCGTATCGAGTGAAATATCGTAACGCATACTCTTCGGGAAGGAACCGGCGAGATCAGCCATCGCCATTTTTACATCTTCAGCCAGGGCGACGGCATTTGAACCGGGAGCCTGATAGAGGGCGATCATGGCACACGGCTTACCGTTCAGACGGGTGAAGGCATTGTAGGTTTCCACGCCAAGCTCAACCCGGGCGATGTGTTTAATCTTTACCTGCGAGCCGCCAGAAGTGGTCCTGATGACAATCTCGCCAAACTCTTTTTCACTCTGCAGACGGTCAGGCAGACGAACCGTGTAGGTAAATTCAGTCCCTGGTGGTGCCGGCTCGGCGCCGAATTTTCCGCCCGGAACAACCACGCTCTGCGACCGGATCGCATCGATGATCTCCGGCACAGTGATGCCGAGATTGGCGAGTCGGTCGGGCTTGATCCAGATACGCATCGAATAGTCACTGGCACCGATAACGTTGACCCGACCGATCCCTTTTATGCGCGACAGAATATCCTTGATATTGATCAGGGCATAATTACCGAGAAACTGTTGATCAAAGCGTTTGTCCTCTGCCGTCAATGAGATCAGCATGAGAATGTTCGGCAATGATTTTTCGGTGGACACGCCGAAGCGCTTGACCTCTTCCGGTAGCTTGGCCGTAGCAGCCGCCACCCGGTTC
>CBDUUF010000298.1:0-2993 GCA_965370375.1 uncultured Desulfuromonadaceae bacterium | reverse complement strand
TTTTGCTTACTTTTTGTTGGCGCTTAGACAAAAAGTAAGGCGTCTGGCGGGACGCAACCCGCCGATTGTGCCTTTATGAAATACAATCCTACTTATCCAACCCACGACTAGCCTTCTCATCATGCCCCGAAGTACCAAACCGCCGCCGCAACTCATCGTAAATTTGCTCCGGTGGCAGGTCATAATAACCGAGCAAAACCAGAGTATGAAACCAGAGGTCAGCAACTTCACTGACAATCTCTTTTTCAACACCACCCTTGCCGGCAATGGCAACCTCGGTCGCCTCTTCGCCAATTTTGCCGAGCACCTTGTCGAGCCCTTTGGCATAGAGTGACGCCACGTAGGAACTATCGGCATCGGCACCTTTACGCTGCTGGACAATCTCGTAAATCCGGCTCAGGATATCATCATGCATCGTCTTCTCCTGCAGGTTCGACCAAGCGGACCGGAACCTTGTTTGCGGCCAGATAATCTTTACATTCACCGATGGTATATTCGCGAAAATGAAAGATGCTGGCGGCCAGAGCAGCACTGGCGCCACCTTCGACCAACCCTTCACGGATATGTTCCAGGTTGCCAACCCCACCCGAGGCGATGACCGGAATCGACACCCGGTCGCTGACCGCCCTGGTCAGTTCGATGTCATAACCGTCCTTGGTCCCATCACAATCCATCGAGGTCAAAAGGATTTCACCACAGCCGTACTCAGCCATACGCGCCGCCCATTCAAGCACATCGATTCCGGTCGGGTTACGGCCACCGTGAGTGTAGACTTCCCACTGCTGTGGGTTGCTCTCCGGAATCCGGCGGGCGTCGATAGCCACTACGATGCACTGCGAGCCGAACCGCTCGGCCGCTTCGCGCACGAATTCCGGCCGAAGTACAGCCGCCGTATTGATCGAGACTTTATCGGCACCGGCATTGAGCAGATTGCGGATATCGGCGACTTCGCGCACCCCGCCACCGACGGTCAGCGGCATGAACACTCGCTCGGCGGTCTCTCGAACCACGTCGAGGATGATATTGCGCTTGTCGCTTGAGGCCGTGATGTCGAGAAAGGTCAGTTCATCCGCACCCTGCTCGCAGTAAGCCTCGGCCACTTCGACCGGATCACCAGCATCGCGCAGACCGACAAAGTTGACCCCTTTTACCACCCGACCATCTTTAACGTCGAGACAGGGAATGATTCGTTTGGTTAACATATAATTCCTTGTAAAAACATTCTAACCACGAAGTTCACGAAGAACACGAAGTAAAGATTTAGCTATGTATTTATAATAAAAAAAGATCTTCGGCTTCTGCTCTTCTTCGTGCCCTTCGTGTGCTTCGTGGTAAAAACTCACTTCAAGTTTTTCGTCAAAGCCACAGCTTCGCGCAGATCGATGGCGCCGGAATAGATCGCCTTACCGGTAATCACTCCGGTCACCCCGGACGCTTCGATCGCCATCAAGCGGCGGATATCGTCGAGAGTCGAGAGACCACCGGATGCAATCACCGGGATATTGATCGATTCGGCCAGTGACTTGGTCGCTTCAATGTTCGGCCCCTGCATCATGCCATCGCGGGCGATATCGGTGTAGATGATCGCCTCGACACCAAAGCCTTCCATCTCCCTGGCCATCTCGGTTGCCTTCTTCTCCGTCAGATCAGCCCAACCGCGCACTGCCACCAACCCATCTTTGGCATCGATGCCGACAACGATCTGACCGGGGAATTTCTTGCAAGCCTCCTCGACCAGGGCCGGATTCTCCTTAGCAATGGTGCCGAGAATCACCCGGTCGATACCGAGATCAAGGTAAGCTTCGATGGTTTGCATATCGCGAATACCACCGCCGAGTTCGCAGGGGATATCGATCGCCTCGACGATCGCCTTGATCGCCGCTTTGTTCTTCGGCAGACCGGCAAATGCCCCGTCGAGATCGACGATATGCAGCAGTTCGCCCCCCTGCTCCTGCCAGATACGCGCCTGTTCGCCAGGATTGTCATGATAAACGGTGTCTTTATCCATCAAGCCCTGTTCCAGACGGACACAGCGCCCTTCCTTCAGATCGATTGCGGGGAGGATGATCATTTACAACTCTCCAAAATTTTTAAAAATATTCAGGCCGATAGCCTGGCTCTTTTCCGGATGAAACTGGGTCGCCATGATGTTATCGCGCCAGATAGAGGCACAGAACTCAACCTCGCCATAGGTGCAGCTGGCTGCCACATCTTCCGGCTTATCCGCCGCACAGTAGTAGGAGTGGACAAAATAGACGAAGCTGCCATCCTTGACCCCGGGGAAAATCGGCGATTGCTTTTTCAGGTTGATATTGTTCCAGCCCATGTGCGGCACCTTGAGCCGTTCGCCATGCTCAACCATGCCGTCGGGAAACCGCAGGACCTTGCCCGGAATCAATCCGAGCCCCTGATGCCGACCGAACTCTTCACTCTCATCGAACAACATCTGCATACCGACACAGATTCCGAGCAGAAGCTTGCCCTGCTCGACATGCTGCAACAGTGGCTCAACAAAACCACCTGCACGCAGA
This sequence comes from uncultured Desulfuromonadaceae bacterium, assembly GCA_965370375.1. Taxonomy (GTDB): domain Bacteria; phylum Desulfobacterota; class Desulfuromonadia; order Desulfuromonadales; family UBA2294; genus Kmv16. Next base: position 462 of record CBDUUF010000298.1, on the reverse strand, counting down.
TTATTGATACAGTCGCGAAAAGCGCCGACACCGGGCAAAACCACCTTGTCAGCACTTAAAATATCCTGCGGATCGGCACTGACCCGCACAGCAAAGCCGAGATTCTCAAACGCCTTCTCGACACTACGCAGGTTGCCCATTTCGTAATCGATAATATTAATCATGTTTCTCTTGAAACCTTTGTTCGCTGATCACTTCAAAAATCTACAAGCAAAAGATTTTATTCACAGGGATAAGCAGGATGGACAGGATAAAATCTGTAAACCACAGATTTAAAATAGACAAGAACATGAATCTAATTATCTGGTTTAACTATCCTGTTTATCCTGTACATCCCTGTTAAACGCATTAGCTTTTGATTAAAACCCTGTCTTATCCGTTGAATCGGCTTCATTAATGGCAAAAACTCATACTACTGTCATATAGACCGTAAGGAGATATCTTGTTTAAGTCTAGATTTCT
>CBDUUF010000297.1:0-3004 GCA_965370375.1 uncultured Desulfuromonadaceae bacterium | reverse complement strand
CCTCTTCCGCATCGCAGCGACTGGCCTTTTCGATCAGCAGGTCAAGTTCCGCCGTCAGTTCCTGCTCTTTTTCTTGCAGCCGTTTATAGCTCATAGCCTTGTGCTTGGAACTGCTTGCCTTGAACTTCGATCCATCCAGACTGATATGCCCCAGAGAAGCCAATTTCAGCTCTATGGCTAGCTTGACGGTCTGCTTAAAGCAATCATGGAAAAACTCGGCATTGTCCTTTCTGAAATCACTGAGAACACGGAAGTTGGGACAGTTCATGTTGGCGATATACATGAAGGACAGATCTTCATTACAGCGTTTTTCGATTTCCCTGGAACTGAATACACCGCGACTGTAAGCATAGATGAGTATCGAGACGATCAGTTTCGGGTGGTAGGCACGCTGCCCCAGTTCACTGTAATTGCTTTCCAACTCAGTCGTATCAATCTGGTTGAAAATATCTTCGTATAGGTAACACTCATGACCATCGTTGAGTAGATCAAAAATATTAGATGGAAACATGAGTCGCTGGTTTAGCTCAACAGGGCTTGTCTTGAAGGAAGGATTCATGGCATTGCTACAGCAGGTGTTTTGATGGCTCAATTATACCACAACCATATGTTTCATATGATGTTTTAGCATTATATTGTAGAAATAATTAGAAATATTCACCTCCGTTGGGTACTGAGAAATTTGGTGGGTCGTTTTTTATCCACAGTTCTCGGACAGCCTCCTAGTCGTTCACACCGCATAATTTGGAGGAATTAAAATTTAATCTGGCGTTCTGAGCTTCCGGGAACATAGGGCACGCCCGACAGGAAGTTTACAAGGAATAGAGCAAAGCCAACTTTCCCTGATGTCGGATGCTGCTTACCGTGTTCGTCTGCTGCAGATCAGCTACAAAGACTCTGCAGGCAAAACGGCTATCCGTAATGGGATATTTTTCTTTAGTCGCGGCAATTGCGTTTAATGCATCGTTGCGGTCTTGCCTTCAACCGTGCCACCCCTGAATCCAAGGTAGTATCTCAGACTCCGCTTGGACCGGTTGTCTGTGCATTGTGCCAGGAAGAGCAAAACTAAAGCCGGATGAAAATCATCCGGCTTTTTAAAGGAGGGTTACGATTTTTTTATCCGCCTAATTGCGGTCCTGAATCGACCAGTGATCTACCCTCTTCGTTATCGGTAAAATCTGCAAAGTTATCAATAAACAGCTTGGCCAGCTGCTCTGCCTTGGCCTGCCACTCAGACGCATCCCCATAGGTATCGCGTGGGTCGAGAATGCCGCTATCGACACCAGGCAACGCCAACGGAACTTCCAGGTTGAAAATCGGCATCATCCTGGTTTCAGCTTTGTCGATCGAGCCATCGAGAATGTTGTCGATAATACCGCGGGTATCCTGAATCGAGATGCGCTTGCCGGTACCGTTCCAGCCGGTATTGACCAGATAGGCATCAGCACCACATGCTTCCATCCTTTTCACCAGTTGCTCACCGTACTTGGTCGGATGCACACTCAGGAATGCCTTGCCGAAACAGGCTGAGAAGGCTGGTGTGGGTTCGGTGATACCCCGCTCCGTCCCGGCCAGTTTTGCGGTAAAACCGGAGAGGAAGTGGTACTTCGTCTGGTCAGGCGTCAGTTTGGATACCGGAGGCAATACGCCGAAAGCATCTGCGGTCAGAAAGATGACCTTATTTGCGTGACCGCCCTTGGATACCGGTTTGACGATATTGTCGATATGGTAGATCGGGTAGGAGACACGGGTATTTTCAGTCAATGAGTTGTCGTCATAGTCGACCATTCCATCCTTATCTACCGTGACATTTTCCAGCAAGGCATCGCGTTTGACGGCATGAAAGATATCCGGTTCGGCCTCTTCGCTCAAATGGATGGTCTTGGCGTAGCAGCCGCCTTCAAAATTGAACACGCCATTGTCGTCCCAGCCATGTTCATCGTCGCCAATCAGTGCGCGCTTGGGATCGGTGGAGAGAGTTGTCTTGCCAGTGCCTGAAAGACCGAAAAAGATAGCGGTACTGCCATCCTTGCCCACATTGGCGGAGCAGTGCATGGCAGCCATCCCGCGTAACGGAAGGAAATAGTTCATCATCGCAAACATGCCCTTCTTCATCTCACCGCCGTACCAGGTACCGCCGATTACCTGTATTTTCTCGGTCAGGTTGAAAACGGTATAGACCTCGGAATTGAGACCATGCTCTTTCCATTTCGTGTTGGTTGTCTTGGAGCCGTTCATAACGATAAAGTCAGGCTCACCGAAATTCTTTAGCTCCTCGTCGGTCGGGCGCAGGAACATGTTCTTGACAAAGTGTGCCTGCCAGGCAACCTCCATTATGAACCGTACCTTCAGCCGTGTATCGGCATTGGTACCGCAGAAGGCATCGATAACGAACAAGCGCTTGCCGGAGAGCTGTTTGGTCGTTAGCGCCTTCAGGTCGGCCCAGACTTCAGGAGTCGTCGGTTTGTTGTCGTTCGGAGTCTTGGGCGATGTCCACCAGATGGTGTCACGGGAGACATCATCCATGACGATGTACTTGTCCTTGGGAGAGCGACCGGTAAATTCACCAGTCATCACATTGACAGCCCCATACTCTGTCACGACGCCTTTTTCAAAGCCTTCCAGCCCGGGTTTCGTCTCCTCTTCGAACAACGTGTCATACGAAGGGTTGTAAATGATTTCCTTTACGTCATTGATGCCATATTTACTCAGATCCAGATTTACCGTACTCATTATTGGAGACTCCCATTTAAATTTTGTTATAAATATATTAAGTTAAAAAATATTCCTGGTCCAACTCTGTGAAAGTTGAAGATTCAGCGAACTCTCTGGATTGAAAAATTCGAAAATCAGCACTTTTTATCTGCTGAATTCTGATTTCAATCTACAAACCAGTTGATAGTGCTTTTGATCACTGGTGACAAATCGTTTTCATAGTTACTTAACCGGTTTGAGAAGGAATTTTTCAACATTTGATTTACCGCTACAAAACGATCACGGTCAC
>CBDUUF010000296.1:0-3020 GCA_965370375.1 uncultured Desulfuromonadaceae bacterium | reverse complement strand
GTGGTCACCCCTTCAAACACCTGCAGGTCACCAAAATCAACGATCTTCTCCAGAGTCGCCTGCTCTGCCAGATAGCACCGCAACGGCTCGCCCGAGCCAGTCTTGAAGAAAGTGGAAGAGGCGATATAGCCCATGCGTCCGCCAGGCTTGAGCAGTTTGTGGCCCAGCTCGAAGAAGTAAGCGTAGAGATCGGCCACTCCATTATAGACAGCGTAGTGCTGCTCCAGCCACGGTTTAAGATCACTGATCAGCTCTTGGCGGACATAAGGCGGATTGCCCAACACCACATCGAAACCGCCCTGCGCGATAATCTCCGGAAAAGCGTTCCGCCAGCAGAAGCGTTCGCCCGGTGCTGGTTCAGCCAATCCCAGGCTGTTGCCGGCGATGAGGTTGGCATCCAGTGAGGTGAGTGATTTACCCCGTTCCGCCGTTTTAAGCCAGAGTGACAGTTTGCTGATCTCGATGGATTCGGGGTTGATGTCGACTCCGTAGAGATTGTTGGTCAGGATCTCTTTATTGAGATCGAAGATCGAGTACTGACCGGTCAGTTCGGCAAGCTTATCATTGGTGCGTTGGTACTCGGCATACAGATAGTTGAACGCAGCAATCAGAAAGGCGCCCGAACCACAGGCGGGATCAACGACTTTGATGTTCTGCAGCGCCTGTTGCCATTGATACCAAAAATTGAGTTCGGTCTTTTTGCCCCGCTTCCATTGAATCGAGCCGTCCTTTTTGAACCTGCCGTAGTCGGCCAGCAGTTGGAGAAAGAGCTCGTTGACATGGCTGCCGAGGGTATGTTCGACGATAAAGGCGGTGATGTGGTCGGGCGTATAGACGATACCCTGTCGTTTGCGCTTGCCGCTGACAGCGCGATCCTTCGGGGCCTGAATCTTTTCTGGTGCAGGCAGCGCTCCATCTTCGATCCGGGCGGTGAGGGTCTCCAGGTCGGCTATCGACTGTTCGAAGATATGGCCCAGCACAGTGACCGAGACTTCTGAGTCAAAATCGTACTTTGAGAGCTCGTTAACCGCGTCACAGACTTCATCGGAGACGTTGAGCTGGTCTAACGCATCATCGGTGGCGAAGAGGCCGCCATTGTAGGCGGGGATCGAAAGTGCTTGGTTGCCCTGATCGATGGCGCGAAAGAGCCCCTTGAAGTTTTCATAGATCGGACGAGGGTTATAGGGATCGGCATGTTCGAAGGCTCGCTGAATGCTGCTATCGGGAATCAATCCTTTATCTTCGGCAAAGGCGACAAAGAGGAAACGGTCGAGCAGCTTTTGCGCCGGAGCGATAATAGCGGATGCTGAAACTTGCGAATTGTCACTGATCAGACGGGCGATCAGCATCTCGCGCAGCGATTTATAGTCGTCGTAGAGATGGGCGGTGATCTCCTTGTCGGCCAGCAGGCTCTGATTGAGCAATTTCGCGGTATTACCGCTGAGGAGATTGTCGGCATGGAGCAGCAGGATGAAGCGGGCATAGTGCTGCGGGTCGGTCAGCCCGGCCAGATTGAACGATTCATAAACCAGTGAAGTCTCGCTGACGGCGTAGAGGCGCAGTTCGATATAGTTGCAGACCAGCACCCACTGTGCCCCCTTGATATCACGGGCGTAGTCCCACGCCTGCTGCACCGGAGTTTTGTGACGACCGGGCATGATCGCATCGAGATCTTTGGTTTTCGCTCCTTTAAGCTCAAAGGGGGCGAGCACAGTGTCACTCGCCTTGTCGTCGCTGAAGTGGCCCAACGCCAGATCAACCGCGCCGCTGGCAACCCCGTACTCCCGCGCAATGGTCCAGTTATCTTCTGTGCCGAACGGCGTGTAACCCAGCACTCCGGACATGATGTTCTGGGTGAAGGGGGCGTGGATCGCCACCTCGGTCTGCTTCCGGAGACTGCCGGTTTCGATCTTCTCCTTCCAGCTCTGCAAGATTGCGAGATGCCGTTGCGGGATAGAGGGTGGATGAGCGCCTAAGGCTTTCGCGACTATTTTTTCCTGGAAGAGGGGCATATATTGACGTTGTTCCTTCTATAGTGTTTCAGCCTATAGTGTTTCAGCAACGCTGGATGGGTGACAATATATTCTGCCTCCTGAGCTAATTTTTTAGTGCTTTGTTCAGCCATTTAATCTCCATCAGCAACCCATTTATCGAAAATATCGTCTACCTCTTTCTTACTGGCAAATTCACCAGCATCAGCTTCTTTGATGGCCTCTTGAAGCTCTTGAATTTGCCATTCATTTAATTCGATAAAGTCATTGATCGCCTGTCCCGCGAGAAATGACCTGCTGCGATGAGTGGCGCTGGCTAATTTACTGAGCCGATCTTTCAGCTCAGGTTCTATGCGTAAGGTCATGGTGGTCTCTTGCTCAATTGGTGCTAATTTCTAGTTATTTTTTGAAATCTCAAGTTGCGCTTGCTTTATCTCACCCGACGTCCAGCCTCCAGCAAAGGTGCACCACATAAAACCCTGCACATCAATCATATCAAGAGGATGTAATTCTTGTCGGGGATCAGCATTTAATCGATCAAACAGATCTTGGCTTAGCAGTAAGACTTGTTTGTAGGTATTACCATTAACCTGACTCTGGTATTGTATGTCAAAACCTCGTTTTTCAGCGGCTTCTCTTGTCATCGTAGGCTTAACAAACATATATTTCTGAGGAAAAACCAGAAATAGAGGATAGGTTAATGTTGTCCATTTGTTTATCTCATAACAAGCTAACCGAGTTGCAGCATCTTCCAGACGCCGATAGATACTGCCCTCACCATAAAGCAACTTATAAAATTCCTGAGAAATTATTTCAATATCAATCTCATTTTTTAAGGCATCACTCAGTTTAATCATCTCAAATGAAGCCAATAGATTGGTTTTAGAATAGATTCGTCCAAGATCAATACCTAGGGTCGACCAATTTTTCTGGTCAATAAGCTGTTTCATTCGATCCTGGGCCAAAAGCTCTTTGGCCAATTGACTGGCTTTATACTTGTATTCACGGTAACTTCTCAATAAGTCCGTG
>CBDUUF010000295.1:0-3023 GCA_965370375.1 uncultured Desulfuromonadaceae bacterium | reverse complement strand
AATTGATAAAGACCGCCGCCCGCGACGGGCCGATGGATTGGATGCCTTCAAAGTACCAGAGGAAACCGACGACAGTGCCAAACAGGCCGAGATAGCCGATGCTGCACCAGACGGTAAATGAGAAGTCGAACGCTTCGGGCAGGCTGCCGTATTTGAGTGCCGGCAGCAGCAGTAACAGCGTACCGGCGATCGACGACCAGCAGACCGCCGCCAACGGCGACAGACCACGCATTGCAGTCTTGCCGATGATCGAATAGAGGGTCCAGGAGAGCACACAGCCGAAGATCAGCAACTCCCCCCGCCCTATCCCGCCGCTGAAGATCTGCAGCGGCTCTCCGCGGGTGATGACCACCAGCGCCCCGATCACCGACAGTGGGATGCCGATGATCCGGCTCAGCGGCAGCGCCTCGCGGTAGATCAGTGCCGAGCAGAGGGTGATCGCCACCGGGTTTAGGGCGATGATCAGGGACGCCCGGCTCGCCTCGATCAGGGTCAGGCCGTTGAAGAAAAACAGGTTGTAGGCGAAGACTCCGGTCAGCCCCAGGGCCGCTATTGCCAGCGATTGTTTGAGGTCGAGCTTTGGCAGCCGCCCTTCGATTTTCCAGATCGCCAGCAGCAGACAGATTGAAGCGATGGCAAAGCGGAAAAATGAAGCAGAAACCGGGTGAGCGTTACCGGCCAGGAAACGGCCGGCGACGAAGGTTCCTCCCCAGAAAAATGCAACGGCAAAGAGTTTGAGGTAGGTATTCAAGTTTGTCATAAGAGTGAAAGCTCAAAAACTGTCGGCAAGGGTCCCGACCGTCACGGCAAAGGAATTAGATTTGTTCCAACGCCGCAGCGCCTTAAAATTGGCGTAGACCAGGTAGGCCGGTCCGGCTGGACCGTCGGGAATGATCAACGCAGATTTCAGGTTACGTTGCGGCAGCGGTTGGCCGTTAGTTCGCCGCACCCCGAGGTCCTGCCAGTGTGGCAACGGCAACCGGTTATCCAGACCGCTCAGTGCCGTATCAAAATTTTGCGGTAGTATGACGCGCCGTCCCCAGGTCTGGTCGTACTTCCAACGGGCTTTTTTTAGGTAATTAGCTGCCGAGGCCAGCGCATCAGGGACCGACCCCCAGATATCGATGCGCCCGTCGCCATCACCATCAACCGCGTAGTGGGTGTATGAGGTCGGCATGAACTGGAATGGCCCCATTGCCCCTGCCCAGGAACCTTTCATATCGGCCAGCGAAACATGGCCGGCATCGAGGATTTTCAGCGCCTCGATCAGCTCTTTGCGAAAGTAATGTGTACGCCGTTTTTTGTAAGCCAGAGTAGCCAGTGACTGGATCACCGGCCGTTTCCCGGCGTTCCTGCCATAACTGCTCTCAAGCCCCCACAGCGCAACGATAAAGCGCTTTTGCACCCGGTACTCTTTTTCGATCCGGTCGAGCTCGGTAGCGTAGCGCTCCAGCATCACCCGGCCTTCATCTAAACGAAGCGTAGTGACCCGGTTGGTCACATAAGCCTGTAGCGTCGCCGTCCTTTCCGGCTGCTTTTTATAGCTCTCGATTACCCGCGGCTCCGGGGCTTTGAGATCGGCCAGAGCCGCATCCAGGGTCTGTTGTGAGATCCCGGCGGCCAGCGCGTCGGCGCGCAGCACCTCGAGCCAGGCTGCAAACTTCTCCGGCCCCTCTTTTGCCAGGGCAGTTTGCGAAAGCAACAGCAAGAGAGAGATCAGCAGTAAAAACCATCTACTTATTTTCTTCAGGGATAAGCTATTCACGGGGGTCTGGCTCAGCATCTAGATTTAGTTCCATTCATATTCGGGGAATCGCATTGAAGGAAATACATAACGGGGTCAGCCCTTTACATAGTACAAGCTTTCAACTGTCATAGCTATATGTCCCGTGTCAAGGGCTGACCCTGTTTATTCTGTTTTCGCAACGCCTGCCTTGAAGCGCGATCGACCAGGGTAAACAGCTTGTCGATATCATCTTTTTGCCTGGTGGCCTGATGGCCGCTTACTTTCACCAACCGGCAATCGAATTGATCGGTCAGTCGGTAAAACTCCTGATACATCTGATAATTATTGAGGTGCCGGTTTTGTTTGGAACGGTAATCGTTCTGCTCCAACCGTTCCCGTCTGGCCGGTAAGCCGATCAGGTTTTGCGAATCGGTATAGATAATCAACTGGCGGTTCAATGGGTGAATTTCGTTCAGAGCCCACAGCAAGGTCTGTAATTCAAGTTTCGTTGACGAGGTCGGTTCAAAACGTTTGACCTGCACTTGCCTCTGCAACTGCTCAAACGGAAGATCGGGTTCAGCGACCAGAAGGTAAGCGCCATAACCAACCTTCGACTGGGTGTTGACGCTGCCATCAGTAAAGAGTGCTATAGTTCCGGGGACAGTATACATAACTATGATCATTTATTATTTTGGCCCAGGTTTCTGAGGACGTAAAATACGCCCTAGTTTCATTTCTAGCCCCTCGACAAAAACCGACGCACCCAAGGGACGCCCAGATCTTTCGTGGCGTTTCATTAGTTCTAGCTCTTCAGCTGAGGACAACGATAGAAAACTGTGCCAATCGCCAACCATCTCTAAAAGCGGCGAAACCGTAGTCAAGTCGTCTTGGTCTATCCCCAAATGGGCACGAGCGCTACTCCAAGGATAATCTGTAGGGGCCTCAACTAGTCCAGCTGCAACCGGGTTCATTTCAATATAGCGTGCTGCAGCCAGTAGATGAGTTTCGTCCATAGGAAATGAAGCAAATCGTTCCTGCCACAGATGACCGCGCCAATTTTCACGAAAGTTGATACGTCTGGTGTAGCGGCGATGAGCTTCACCGATGGCACGAGCAAGCCCTTCTTCGGTCTGCGGGACTGCAATCAAGTGAACATGATTCGGCATCAGACACCATGCCCATATATCGACCTTGTACTTTTTGCACCATTCAGCCATCAATTCGATATATGCAACATAATCCTCATCTGAGAAGAAAGTCTGCTGTCGACGGTTGCCACGTTGAGTTATGTGATGTG
>CBDUUF010000294.1:0-3029 GCA_965370375.1 uncultured Desulfuromonadaceae bacterium | reverse complement strand
TCAGTCATCAGCTGCTTCCTCGGCAATCATCTCCGGCGTTTCAAAACTTATCTGGCCCATCTTGCCGCCGCGCAGTTCGCGCAACAGCAGCTCAGCTGCCCGGGGCATGTCGACAAGGCCGCCGCTGACCAGACAACCGCGCCGCCGACCGATCTCTTCAAGCAGCCGGTCGGGATTGTCACTGAATTCAGTTATTTTATAACGATCAGTCAGTCGTTCGGGATAATTGTCGGCCATGAAGGTCGCGGCGAACCGGCCGATATCGACATGGTCCATAGCGGCATCGCCGATTGCGCCACTGCTGGCAAGCCGGTAGGCGCCCTGCTGATCTTCGAGATTCGGCCAGAGCAGACCGGGTGAGTCAAACAGGCGGATGCCGTTGCGCAGCTCAATTTGTTGCGGGCAGGTGGTGACCGCCGGGCGGTCGCCGGTCCGGGCGATTTTTTTGCCGGTCAGAGTATTGATCAGGGTTGATTTGCCGACGTTAGGAATGCCGACCACCAGCGCACGGATCGCTTTACCGCCCTGGCCTCGATGCGGTACCAGTTGCCGGCAGAGTTTCAAAAGCTTGTCGACCTCGCGCTTTTGGGTCGCCTCGATCGGCAGGGCGCGCACGCCGGACTCTTGCTCAAAGAAGCTCACCCAGGCTTTGGTCGTTTGTGGATCGGCGAGATCGTTTTTGTTCAGCAGTTTGATGCACGGCTTAACGCCCCGCAGTTCATCGAACAGCGGGTTGGCACTCGAATGCGGCAAGCGCGCGTCAAGCACTTCAATCATCACATCGACCTTCGGCATCATCTCGATCAGGCGTTGATGCGATTTGTGCATATGGCCGGGGAACCAGTTTAATTTCATATTGCTCTTTGTCTCGTTATTTTGCTGAAACGTATAAGAGAAAAGCGAGATTTCTCACTACGTTCGAAATGACAATAATATAGTGCTGTTTTTAGTCAGCACAGAAACGGAAGAGGTGACCCATTGCAACAAGCGACATCATCTATTTCGGCCGCAGCGGATCAAACAGATACTCCAGCCCGTTAACCTTAATATCATACACGGTCTGCAGCATTTCGCCCAGCTTCCCGTCAGGAAATCCTTGCCCGGCAAACCAGACCACGTACGGCTCCGGCAGATCAATCAATAACTGTCCGGCATGTTTACCAAATGGCATCTTTGCCGCAGCCAGCTCGAGCAGTTTTTTATGGTCGAAAGCGATCGGAATCATAGTGGTGTCTTTTATCTTCTACCATGGGTTTGGGGCCAGTTTGTTATGCCAACCATCTTATCAGTATTTAGAACACAGTTTATCAGAAGCCGACGGTGGACTTCAATATATCTCAGCATAATTGATGACTTGACAGGTCATTTATAGGTGGTAACTTTTCATTACTCAACGAGAAAGCCAAACTCGTCGCAAGGCGGGGGCGGAAAGCCACGGGTCTTCTCCACAGACATCTAAAGATAGCCGAGCTGCCGAATGACTATAGACTTTCGGGAAGCCCGGCTTTTTTCTTATCACTCGTAAAAAGAGGAAATTTACTATGATTGCAAAACATATAACTATAAGCCGCCGTATTGGTTGTCTCTTCATCGCCACAGCCCTGGTTGCCCTGATGTCTACGCCCGTCTTCGCTGAGGGCTACGGCAACGCACTGAAGGGCGTCAGTAGTTATGACGCTGTCTACGAGGTGACTCAGAAAAATCCCAAGATCGCAAATATTGTTTTCTGGGCGGTTAAGAATTCCTACGAAGAACCTGAAGTCAAGGGGCTCGCAAATGATCCCAACATTGCTATCGTCTTTCACGGGCCAGCTGTGCAAATGCTCTCTTCTGATAGAGATCCCTACAACGAAGCAGAGTGGGCTGAAGTAGAAAATTTCCAGGATACACTCAGGCAGATGAAGAAAGATGGAGTGAAACTGGAAGTATGTCTCTACGCTGTGAAAATGATGGGTGTGGATAAGACGACGATCATCCCGGAGATCGACCAGGTAGGTAATGGTTTTGTTTCTGTGATTGGCTACCAGATGCAGGGGTATGCGGTGGTGCGTATCCCTTAGGTGAAAATGGTCGCTGCTTCAGGTGTTGAATGTCGCCTGGAAGTATGTTAGTCAAGCCTGCCCCGGGAATTGACTTCGGAATGCAGACAGGTTGTCAAGATGAAGCCTCCGCTGCCGGCAAATCAATCGTCACTTGCGTGTATTCGCCGTAATCACTTTCAACGTGAATCTGGCCGTTGTGGGCTTCCACAATCCGGAAGCAAACATTCAGGCCGAGTCCGGTGCCAACCCCTGCGGCCTTGGTTGTAATGAATGGATTCATTACCTTGTTCAGTATCTCGTTGGGAATTCCCGTCCCCTGATCCCGCACTTTTAATCTGACCGATGTGGACCCATCTTTATCAAGGTTTTCGACCGATATCCGCAGAATTTTATCAGCGTGAGGGCCCTTGGGGTATTTTTCATTGAGAGCATATCTGGAATTGCTCAGCAGGTTCATCATAACCTGTTCCAGATTCTGGAAATTACCTTTTACAGCGGAAATATTATCGTCGATAGCCAACTCAAGATGGATTCCTTCCTGGTTGATCTGGGTTTGAAACAGATGCAAGGTTTCTTCGATGACATCTTTAATATTAAGCATCGAAATATTCTCATCGCCCTGGTGAGCGTAGTGCAGCAGACTATGGACAATTTTAGCTATGCGTTCCCCCTCTTTAATGATTCGATTTAATAGATCGGTGCCGCGATCATCTGTTTTATAATTATTTTTGTATATCTTAGCGTAGTTGATCACCCCACCGATAGGGTTGTTGATTTCATGGCCAACGCCGGCGGCCAGTTCGCCCAGAGACGCCAGGTGTGCAAGATGCATCGCCCTGGATTCTTCGGCTTTCTTGTCCGTTATATCCTGAAAAGTAACAGTCGCGCCGAATATGACTCCGGCCTTGGTGATCGGATGTGCCCGGTACTCGGCGGCAAAACTGGAGCCATCGGCACGCCATAACAGGGCCTCTTTCAGAACCACTG
>CBDUUF010000293.1:0-3037 GCA_965370375.1 uncultured Desulfuromonadaceae bacterium | reverse complement strand
ATGACGGTAATAACCACTAAAGCTATACCAACTATTGTTGTCGGGTAGGTCATAGCACTCTTGACCTGTTTTCTCAACTTCATCGCTTTTTCGATATAAGCGGCAAGACGATTTAAAATAGTATCGAGGATGCCACCAACTTCCCCGGCGGCAATCAGGTTGACAAACAGCTCATCAAAAACTTTCGGGTGCTTCTTCAATGCGTCAGCGAAGGTTGACCCAGACTCAACGCTTTCCTTAACCTGAAACAAAACCTTTTTAAAGGTTTTGTTTTCTTGCTGGCGCGACAAGATATCGAGGCACTGCACCAGCGGCAGACCAGCATCGATCATGGTGGCAAACTGCCGGGTAAAGATAACAATATCTTTGGTGGTGATTTTCGGTTGCATAAAGGAGAGATTAATCTCCATATCCAGCCCACCACCGGCTTTTTTCACCTTGGAAGGCATAATGCCCTGAGACCGCAGATGGTTCATGACAGCAGACTCATCCACCGCCTCCATTATCCCTTTTTGCGTTTTGCCGGTTCTGGTTTTACCTTCCCATGCAAATTTGGCCATGCTTTAAACCTCTCGTTTTAAGCTGCTGTCAATAATTGATGGCGTCGCAAAAAGTCCGCCCGACTGCGTTGCAGCGCTTTTTCAGGACCTCGACCTACAATATGTAGGCCTTCTCCCCTGAAAAACCGTTACGCCTTGTGGTGCGAAATTTTTGCTTAGCCATCTGACCCTTTTTGAAGAATGCATCAATAATTAACATATCCTATTTTATTGATGAACCAGCAGCCTGACGACGTAAAGACGCCTGGGGGTTGGCAATCATTTGTTTCAACTCTTCCGGCTCAGGAGAACGTATCATTGCGATTTCCATAGTTATTCTTTTTTTATGAAATAGCTCGAACAGCGCCTGGTTCATGGTCTGCATACCGTACTTTTCCTGACCCATCTGCATTTGCGAATAAAGCTGATGAATCTTGTCATCCCGGATCAGGGCACGAATCGCCATATTCGGCACCATAACTTCCAGCGCCAACGCCCGGCCTTTGCCACTGGCCATCGGCAACAACGTCTGCGACATGATCCCCTCAAGCACGAAGGAGAGCTGGGTTCGAACCTGCTGTTGCTGGTTAGTCGGAAAAACATCAACAATACGGTTGATAGATTGCAGAGCACCGTTGGTGTGCAAAGTAGCAAAACAGAGGTGACCGGTCTCAGCGATGGTCAGAGCAGCTTCGATGGTTTCCATGTCGCGCAGCTCACCGAGCAAAACAATATCAGGATCCTGACGCAGGATGTATTTCAACGCTTTTTTGAAGGTATGGGTATCAGACCCGACCTCACGTTGATTAACCAGACATTTTTTATGCGGATGCAGGAACTCGATCGGATCCTCAATCGTGATGATGTGCTCACTGCGGGTACTGTTGATTTCGTCAATGATTGAAGCCAGGGTTGTTGACTTGCCGCTACCGGTCGGGCCGGTAACCAGAATCAGACCCCGGGGTCGTGAAGAAAGCTTGCGCACAATCGGCGGCAGTTCGAGCTCATCAAAGGTGAGGACTTTGAACGGGATTAAGCGGAAAACACCGGCCAGCGCGCCCCTCTGCATAAAAACGTTGCCACGAAAACGGGCCAACCCTTTCACCCCGAACGAGAAATCGAGTTCGTTATCCTCCTCGAACCGGCGCTTCTGGGCATCGGTCAGAATACTGTAGCAGAGCTGCTTGGTTTCTGAGGGGCTTAATGGGGACAGTTTCATCTGGACCATTTTACCATCAATACGCAACTGCGGCGGGCAACCGGTAGTAAGATGCAAGTCTGATGCGCCCTGCTCCGTCATGGTTTTCAGTAATTGATGTATGCTAACTGTCATCGTTTTCTTTCCTCACTGTAGAACAACTGAAATAAAATTTAACAACTCACTAACGACTCGACATCAGTCGTCAGAAATTGTGACGCGCAAAACTTCTTCAAGATTAAGCGCACCTTCCTGCATCTTGGTCAACGCAGATTGCCGCATCGATTTGCAGCCGAGCACCATCGACTCACGCTTGATTTCTGCGGTATTAGCACCGGCAAGGACAAGTTCCTTGAGCTCCTCAAACATCGGCATAACCTGATAGATGCCAACCCGTCCCTTGTAGCCGGTATCGCTACAGGTGGAGCAACCGGCCCCCTTGTAGCAGACAAAATCGTCGACTTCAGACTCGGGCACTCCGGCTTCGAGCAAGGTTTCCTTTGGCACTTCATAAGGCTCTTTGCACTCACCACACACACGCCGGCCAAGACGCTGAGCGGTGATCAAGTTGACGGCCGAAGCAACCAGAAACGGTTCGATACCCATATTCAGCAAACGGTTGATTGTTGCCGGTGCATCGTTGGTATGCAGGGTTGAGAGAACCATATGGCCGGTCAGCGCCGCCTTGACGCCAATTTCTGCCGTCTCAAAATCACGAATCTCACCGATCATAATGATATCAGGATCCTGGCGCAAAAATGAGCGCAAGGTCGCAGCGAAGTTGAGTCCGATATCTTCGTGCATTTGCACTTGGTTGATACCGGCAAAGTTAAACTCGACCGGATCCTCGGCAGTGGAAATGTTTTCTGTGACTTTATTCAGTTCGGACAGAGCAGAATAGAGGGAGACGGTCTTGCCGGAACCGGTCGGCCCGGTAACCAGAACCATCCCGAATGGTTTATGAATCTCTTTTTTGAACCACTCCAGCGCTTTGACCTCATAACCGAGTTTGGTCATATCGAGCTGCAAGTTCGATTTATCGAGCAGCCGTAAAACGATCTTCTCACCAAACAGAGTCGGTAGACAGCTGACCCGGTAGTCCATATCCTTGCCACCCGGCAGTTTGATCTTGATCCGGCCATCCTGCGGCAAACGCCGCTCGGCAATATCCATCTCGGCCATGATCTTCATCCGGGAGGTAAGGGCATTCTTGAGCTTCAACGGCGGCTTCATGACTTCGTAGAGAACACCGTCGACCCGATAGCGACCCCGGAAAGAGTGCTCATACGGTTCAACATGA
>CBDUUF010000292.1:0-3059 GCA_965370375.1 uncultured Desulfuromonadaceae bacterium | reverse complement strand
GCCGGTTCGTCGAAAGTCGAAGATATAACCTCACCTTTGACGCTGCGCTGCATATCGGTCACCTCTTCCGGACGTTCATCAATCAGCAACACAATAAGGTAGACATCAGGGTGGTTGGTCGAAATGGAATTGGCAATATTCTGCAGCAGCATCGTCTTGCCGGTCCGCGGTGGAGCGACGATAAGCGCACGCTGACCCTTGCCTACCGGAGCGACCAAATCGATAACCCGGGCTGACATATTGTCCGGGGTAGTTTCCAGAATCAGCCGTTGGTCAGGGTAAAGTGGAGTCAGATTGTCAAACAGGGTCTTGTCGCGCGCAACAGCCGGGTTTTCGAAGTTGACCTCGGCGACCTTGAGCAGAGCAAAATAGCGTTCGCCTTCTTTCGGTGGACGAATCTGTCCGGCCACGGTATCACCGGTGCGCAGAGTAAAACGACGAATCTGGGATGGCGATACATAGATATCGTCCGGACCCGGCAGGTAATTGGCATCCGGTGCCCGCAAGAAACCGAAGCCATCCGGCAGGATCTCCAGGACCCCCTCACCGAATATCGCACCGTTTTTCTCCGAAGTTACATTCAGGATGGCAAAAACCAGATCCTGTTTGCGCATCCCTGATGCATTCTCTACACCCAGATCCTTGGCGATAGCCGCCAGTTCGGTCGCTTTCTTCTCTTTTAGATCTTTCAGATTCATTACTGTCCCTTAAGGATGATCGTCGTAAATGACAATCGAAAATTGCGGATGCGTCGCAGAGCACCCCGGTCTGTCGACAGAGTCTGGTGATCAACAACATCGGGCAGACCTGTCTTTTTCGATTATTTAGCAATAAACAATGAAGTTAATTATTTCGGAAGAATTTCAGGATTTATACAAATTATTCCCGCACCGAAGTCGGTACGTAGTTTTTAAGCACTTATGTCAGTTATCCCTGCAACAGAATTTAACGCTGGATTATATAAACTATATCGTCGATAGGAATCGGGTCTGTGCCCCAATGATTGATTTGAATTGAACCAGACGTGTTTCGTAGGTAGTTTGCTATTTACATCCTTCCTGCTGCGTTGTCAATCAGTTTTGTGCCATAACCGCAAAAAAACCTCAATTGTGAGCGAATTGCCGAGCATATTTCAAAAAACTAGAGTCTATTTCATTTGCTGTACGATCCGGTCAATCATCTGACTAAACGGTTTTGGCATATTTTTGTCAACCATCATCGCCGCATCCGGCTCTCGCAATGTGCGCCGTAGCCCGGTCAGGCTGATCGATTTAATCCTGACCGTTTCAGCTCGATTCCAGTAAGACTCGGTAAAATCCGGGTAATCAAGTCGCAACAAAACGGCATCAGGCGCCATATTGAGCTGCCAGAGAACCCGGCCGGTCGGATCGACAATCGATGCCGTGTAAAGCAGCGAACTGTAATCAGCCGTCAGGTACTCCATCCGCATACTGTAGGAGCTCCAGCGTTTCTCCTGCCGCTTGATCCCATGAACAACCACAACCAGCACCGCATCGGCAACCGCTTCATCTGCCAGTTGTGAACTCCCCTGTGGGCTGAATGAATATTTAATTTTGGTTGCCGCAGCCTCACCAATCACTTCCTGTCCGGCCAGCAGTCGCGTGCGAATCTCCTGCGGATCGCCAGCTACTGGCCGCACATCAAAATGCCGGCCTTGCTTACGCAATTTGTCGACCAGCTGCTGCTGAATAGCAGGAGTGGAGAGGTTCAGCAAAGAGATAAGACCGTCCCGGGAATAGTAATTGATCGATTCTGTATCGATCAGAACCGGTAGAACACCGAGGGTTTTGACCTGTTGCTTATATTCTTCCGGCGACACAGTGTATAGCTTACTCGCTACACATCCGGACAGCAGCAGACAGCAGATTATGTATACAATTTTTTTCATTTCATAGTTCCTCGTCTTGGAATGACTACCATTATACCCGATCAATCGACGATGGTGTGCGCGGAATCCGGGAAAAATCGAAATTATCTACCGCCCACGCCAGGACATCTTGTGGGAGCATCTGTTCACTTTGCTCCGGCAGCATCTGATTCAAAAGACGCATTGCCCGCAGAATAGGAGCAACTTTGCCTATCTCTCCATCCAAGCCAGTCAGACCGTGGCGCTTGCTCAGTTTTTTACCATCCGGGCCAAGGGCAAGCGGCAGATGAACATAATCCGGCGGCGACTGGCCAAGACAAGCATGCAGGTATATCTGTCGAACAGTAGAACCGAGTAGATCAGCACCACGGACGACCTGAGTCACCCCGGCCGCATGGTCATCAACAACAACCGCAAGTTGGTAAGCGTACGTGCCATCGGCCCGTTTTAATATAAAGTCACCTACAGCGTTGGCCAAATGCTGCTCGGTCTGACCAAACACTGCATCATGAAAACAGAATAACTGCTCTGGAACCTGCAGGCGTAGAGTCCGTGGTTGGCGACCGGGCGGCAACCCGTCACGACACGTTCCGGGATAACGAGGACCATCTTCGCCGTGGTGCGGTGCACTGGCCAGAATCTCCTTGCGACTGCAGCCACAAATGTAGACCAGCTTCTCCTCCCGAAGTTGATCAAGTGCCGCCTCGTAAGCAGCAAAACGCGCACTCTGATAAACCACCGGCCCATCCCATTCAAAACCAAACGCCTCAAGATCACGCAGAATACTGTCAGCCGAACCGGGCACCACCCGTGGCGCATCAAGATCCTCGACTCGCATCAACCACTTACCGCCCGCCTGACGGGCCAGGCAATAACTGCCAACAGCTGCCACCAGAGAACCGAAATGCAAGGGGCCGGTTGGGCTCGGTGCGAACCGGCCGACCGGAGGTTTGTGTTGATCTATGTCAGGGGAGATTTTCTGCATGACTTTAGATGATGCCTTTAGTGTGAGAGGGTGTCAAGATTTGGGCGTATGACTAGTTGCATTAACTAACTCCATTTGTTAATCAAAACCGTCGGGACGCGCCCCGACAAGCGCCTTACTTTTTGTCTAGGCGGCAACAAAAAGTAAGGAACATGACGGGAGACATCTCGATCTTTGTAGTGGGGC
>CBDUUF010000291.1:0-3063 GCA_965370375.1 uncultured Desulfuromonadaceae bacterium | reverse complement strand
TTATTGATGAGGTCGGCGAGATGAGCCAGGCGGCGCAGTTAAAGCTGCTGCGCGTACTTCAGGAACAGGAATTTGAGCGGGTTGGCGGTTCAAGGACCATTCGTTGTGATGTTCGTCTGGTCGCTGCGACAAACCGGAAACTCGAAGATGATGTGCGGGACGGCCTGTTTCGCGAGGATCTTTATTACCGTTTGAATGTTGTTAATATTCACATGCCGCCGTTGCGTGATCGGCGTGAGGATATCGAATCACTGGCTCGACATTTTGTTGGACATTATGCTGCTGATACCGGGAAAAAAGTTGAGGACATCTCCCCCCGGGCCTTGAGTTGTCTGCTCGCCTATGAATGGCCCGGTAATGTACGGGAACTGCAGAATGTAATTGAGCGGGCTGTTGTTCTGGCCAAAGGCTCTATTCTGACTCCGCTCGATTTCCCCCAGGGCCTGCAGGATGATTCAAGCATTTGTGTGACAGTTCCGGGGCAGGACGGGAATCTGACTGAAATTCTTGAAGACTTTGAACGTCAACTGATTGTGCAGACCTTGCGCCGTCATGCCGGTTCACAGACCAAAGCGGCTGATGTTCTCGGTATCAAGCGGACAACCTTACGCTATAAAATGCAGAAATATGGTCTTGTCTGATTAACCGTTGACAGAAAATCGTCATTTTTGTCGTGTTTACGTGCTTATATTCCCGTATTCACGGCTTTTTTTTATCAAAAATTTACGACAAACTGGTATGCAATTTGCTCTTTAATCTAAAGTTGTAACTTATCGCTCCGCCAGTAAACAGGTTATAGGTGGGATTTTGAAGAAAGATTGTGGAGTAACATGCCGAGTCGATTATCCTTAAGCATCATCTTTATTGTTCTGGTCTTGAGCTGCGGTTTTGGCGTCTACAATGCCGACAGTAATATCCCGGTCGATCGATTGTATGCCTTGCACCTCGGTTCAGTGCCGACTGATGCTGACTGGGCCAGAGCCTTACCGCGTCTCGTGGTGACCCGTGGCGGACAGAAGAACGAACCGGAACGTCTCGGCGATATCGATGAAGATATAGTTCACACCTCAACCGCCTCGTGTCACCATGGTTCGGTATTGCCAGAGCCGGTTGTCGTTGATCTCCGTGCTTTCTATACCGATAATGTTTTGTTCTTACGGCTTGAGTGGCAGGATGCAACAGCGGACAGCGCCATGCGGCAGTGGACATTTGACGGGAGCACCTGGGCTTCTGGTACCGCGTTCGAAGACGGCTTTGGCTTACTGTGGGATTCACGTGACACATTTCCCCGTTTTACCTGTGCACATGCTTGTCACATCAGTGATTTCGGTGTCTCCGGTGATAATTTTCACGCCAGCAACAAGATGAAGCTGGCGCGGCCAGATGCCACGCTTGATCTATGGAACTGGAAGGCTGGTCGTACCGGCAGGCTCGGCTTTGCCGATGATCGATTGATCGATGCCAAGGGGATGCATGGTGATGTTCCCGGGGAGCTGTTTCGGCCAAATTCAGAATATTTTTCTACCGGGTTGAATAGCCAACCGTACAGTACTGGCGATTTACCCTTACTCGATATCTCGGGTGAGGCTATTGATTCGACTTTTCGGGTTGCCGGTTCTACCGCACCTGGTTACCTTACTGATCGTCCGGTCGGCAGTCGGGCCGATGTTGCTGCTTATGCCCGCCACGAGCAGGGGCGCTGGATCGTTGTCTTGCATCGCCAACTCAACACGGCCGATCCGAAAGATGTGGTGTTTATGCCGGGCGATGAATCAGGAGTCGCGTTTGGCTTGTCAATTATGGATAATACGCTGGCGCAGCATTTTGCCTCAAAGTCTGAGGAGCGCCTGGTGTTGATGCCGCGTGATGTTGTGGTTATGCAGGGAGATGAATAGTTATGCGATTTCGTTTATTGTTGATGTTGATGCTTGCTGTTGGGCTGTTGTCAGGCTGTACCGAGCAAGCTGTTGATCAGCCCAGTCAGGAATTGGGCCAGATCAGCGGGACAATTGTTGTGCCGCTCGAGGGGACAACACTCTATGTTTATAAAAAGGGGATGGATCTTTATGGTCCGGCTTTCGCTGCATCGAGATTGACTGATGCCGACGGTAGTTTCGATCTCGCATTGCCGCCAGGCGAATATGTGGTTGTGGCGCGCAAACGCCAGAATGGCGAACTTTCAGGCCCGGTTCTGGCCGGTGATAATCGCAGCGAGTTTATCAACCTGACAGTCAGTGGTAAACATCAGGATATATCCATCGTTGCACCGCCCAAGGTTGGTGATACTCGCCGGTTGACCGAAGAGGTCCTGGCTACACAGACCGGTCTCTCCGGACGAATTCTCGATAGTGATGGTAATTCGGTGGAAGGGGCCAGAATTCATGTTTACGATCATGTGCAAATGTCTGAGCGTCCAAAATTTGTATCAGAGCAAACCGCACCTGACGGCAGTTACCTGATTTACCTCCCGAAAGGTGGAACCTACTATCTGGCCGCACGTGACAAGTTCGGCGGGCCACCAAAACTCGGAGATCTTTACGGTCGCTATGATCAGGGAACTATAGAGCCGTCGGCGGTAATCATAGTGGATAAGAAAATCCTTGAAAATGTCGACATAACGGTAACCAAGGTCTGGTAATGCAAAGACTACTTTCTATTCTGATTATGCTGCTGCTGGTTTCTGCTTGTCAGAACCAGAGTGTTCTTGATCTTGATCTGCTTGCCGGACAAGCCCGGGGCGGAGATATCGAGGCCGGCCGGGAGCTGGTCAAGCTGTTTGCAACAGCGAGCCCGGAGGTCAATGATCGGGTCTATCAGATTGTAATCGAATCTGGTGATGCGGTTGTCGAGCCGCTGCTGGAATATGTCAGCTCCGCGAATACGGAACAGCGTGAACGAGTGATTGCGGCGCTCGGTACACTCAAGGTTCAGCAGGCGGTGCCGGCGATTGTTGCGGTGTTGGCTGATACTACCCTCAGGCGGCGGTATGTGGCTGCCATGGCGCTTGGTGAAATCGGCCATCCGGATGGCATCCCGGCATTGATCATGGCTCTGGATGACGAT
>CBDUUF010000290.1:0-3068 GCA_965370375.1 uncultured Desulfuromonadaceae bacterium | reverse complement strand
TCAGTAAAATTCTGCAGGATCAACGCTTCTGGAATCGCTCCATTGAGACCTATCACTTGAAAAAATTCATACAATAGTGGATCGTTAAGGTTGTGCGCCTGCGATAACAACGGTACCGACAAAAAGAAAAACACCACCACGTTCAAACCGATCAACGTGTAGGTCAACCATGGAGTGCCGGGCGGGTTAGGACTGTCACCAATAGGCAGGAACATTCAATATATCTTTCGCTTGGTTACTCTAAAGGGGATCTGGTTAGTATAGCTAAAGTAGATTATTTACTTGGCGAAAAGGCTATCAAACCCTTCCTCCTGCTCGGGGGTGCCAATCAGTATGAGATTTTGCCCGGCTTCAAGTATGGTCTCTGGTGGTGGCGAGACCATGGTCTCGTCTTCATCGGACTGAGCTATTGCAACAATTGAGCACCCGGTCTTAAATCGAATGTGTGCGTCGGCAATTGTTTGTCCGGCAAGCGTTTCCGGTAAAGAACGGCGAAAGACATTTATTCCCTCAGTCAGGAAAGCACTCGCTTTCGACTCCAGAACATTAAGCAATATACCGGCCCCAACAGAGGCGTTGGAAACAACAAAGTCGGCACCGGCAGCATAAAGTTGATCGACATTTTCCTCGGAATTGGCCCGGGCGACAATCCGGATGTGCGGCTGCATGTGCCGACTGGCCAGCGTCAGGAACACGTTGGTATTATCACTGTTGGTTGTGACAATCACTCCCTTGGCCTGATCAATACCAGCACTCATAAGAGTTTTTTTGATTGTAGCATCACCGTAGATAGTAACATGTTCGGAGCATGAAGAATTTTCCTCTCGGTCGACCAGAATAAAGGGTACCGGTTTGTGCTCCAGAAAACGGGCAGCAGCGCAACCGATCCGGCCATGGCCCATAATAAACACCAGATCTTCCTCTTTATGCTCTCCGGCCAGACGCTCCAGAGTCTTCAACTGCTCAAGGGTTCCGGCAAGAACCATCACGGCATCACCGGTAAGCACTGTTGTATTCGTGGGGCTAGTAAACACGCCACGCTCCCAGATGCCAATAACCGCCAGACCTGTCTGCTGACGGATACCAGCGTCCTGCAGTGTTTGTCCGGCGAAGGGGGTGCCGTGTACCGGGGTCTCGGCGATCTTGAGATCGCCGAAGGAATCCAGAATGTGCGCCCTGGCACCGCAAGTAGTAGATCTGACCGCCAGATAGCGGCCGAGAAGCTTGTGCAGCGGGATAACCTGGTTGGCTCCGGCAAGATGCAGCAATTCAGCATGTTCCGAATCATCGAGCAGAGTGGCAATTGGAGTATCACAATGGCTACGCACAGTCAGGCAAATATTCACATTCTCCGGATCACTCAGATTGGCAACGATATATCGGGCCGAAGCCGCCCGAACTGCGATAACCACTTTGATGTCTGTAGGTGACCCGACAACAACGCGCAAGTCCTCATCTTCTTCAAGTTTTAAAGCTTTATCGTGGTCTGACGTCACAACAACAAACGGGATATCCCGAGCCTTCAATTTATGGATAAAAGCCCGGGTAATGGCATCTATGCCATAGATTACAACATGATCGGCGGTCTCTTCAGGGAGTTCGTATGTTGGCTGGTGACGCAGTCGATCCTCGATCCATGGTGCCAGAAACAGGCTGATCAACCCGAAGGGAAGAATAATCAACAAAAATATAACCCCGGACAGGGTGACCACCGTAGCAAAGACATAGCCCATATCAGTATGGAAGGTAATATCACCGAACCCGAGGGTGGTCATAACGGTGATCGCCCAGTAGACCCCGGCGATAAAAGAGAATTCCCGCCCTTCCAGATTCCACATTAAAACCCGGAACACAACTGCATAAACCAGGATCAATATGATCAGAAAAGCACAATAAGCAAACAGCACCTTGAGGTTCTTTTTGGCGCGGCCGCGTAAAAAATAGGCCAGTTCTGAAGCGATTGTTTTCATCGAAGTTCACCCTTATAAAAACTACAAAATGACCAGAAGAGTATCATATCAGCTACTTCTATGCCACTACGGCACAAGAAAACCAACCTGAGCAGCGAAACAGTTTGGTCGCGGCAATATCACCTTGCACCAATGGTGTCGGATAATCTATCCTGAAAGTCGATTACACTTTCAAACTAAAGGAAATTGTTATGCCTTCTATTCAACTGATCGGTCGCAGCACCGCCATTGTTCCGGGCAAAATCGTCTGCCTCGGGCGCAACTACTCAGATCACATCAAAGAGCTAGGCAACGAATTGCCTGACAAACCGGTTATTTTCATCAAACCGACGACCAGCATCCTGCCGGATGGTGGCACAATCATAATTCCCGACTATTCAACCGAATGTCATCATGAAGTAGAGTTGGCAGTGCTGATCGGCAAAACCGGCAAGGACATCAAAGAAGATGACGCATTTGACCATGTTGCCGGCTACGGCGTCGCCATCGATCTGACCCTGCGTGATGTCCAGAGCCAGCAGAAAGAGAAAGGCCTGCCGTGGGAAATCGCCAAAGGATTCGACACCGCCTGCCCTCTCTCCGATTTTGTTCCGGCCGATCTTATTCCCGATCCGAGCAACCTCCCCCTGACCCTCACGGTCAATGGAGAACTCCGCCAGAATGGCAATACCGGCATGATGATGCGCGATGTCGCGCAGATCATTGCCGAGTTCTCAGCAATCTTCACGCTTGAAGAGGGGGATATCATCCTCACCGGCACTCCGGCCGGTGTCGGGCCGATTGTCAGTGGTGACACGTTGGTGGCCAGGATTGATCAGGTTGGGGAGTTAACGGTTAAGGTTGGCTGATGATGGGTTGCATTAACTCTAACCCAAGATTTCTCCCGATGGTCGAAATGACAAGATTGCAACTATCAAAGTTTGTCATCTCGAACGAAGAGAGAGATCTCGGTTTTTATATTAGATTCAAACAAGATGGTCTCGTAAAAAAGCACCAGATGGCTAAGTAAAAATTTCGCACCATAAGGCGTAACGGTTTTTCATGGGCGAAGGCCTACATATTGTAGGTCGAGGTCCTGAAAAAGCGCTGCAACGCAGT
>CBDUUF010000289.1:0-3070 GCA_965370375.1 uncultured Desulfuromonadaceae bacterium | reverse complement strand
GTGCGGCAATTGCAAGCCGATCGGCCGATTATTACGCAGACATTGACCAACCAGCCAGGTCGCACAGCCGAGCTGTTGTTCAAGGTTCTCACCCGGCAATTCTCTGAGATCGAGAACCAGCGGCTCACCGGTCGAATCGGCCAACTCCTTGACCAGCAGATCCCCCTGCCGGGCCGAAAGTTTCCAATGAATCATCTTCATCGGTTCACGACCGCTATAATGGGCGATGCGTTCAATATCCCCATCACCGCCACGTCGCGCTGCCGCATGCGTTCCGGTCCGCTTGCCATCGGCATTCGGCAGCAGTTCACGACAGGCGCGCGGCGCCGGGAACACGGTCAATTCACCCGCCTCCTGAGCTGAAAAACTGCGGATAAAAAAATTAACCGGAAAACGCGAGCGAAAGGTACTCGGCGGCACCGGCTGCCGGCCTCGGTTCGTGATAATCATGGGGAGGGGTTTATTTGCAGACTGACGACCGGCGAGAATCGGAAACAGAACCGCAGCATCGCCGACTTCGACTGTTACCAGGAAAGCCGGAAAGCGCTTCCGATTATAGAGCTTAACACTGGCCAGAGTTTCAACCCCGGCAAACAGTTCGTCCGGTGGTGTCACTTCGAGCTCGAGCCGAGCCAGATTATAGCGCCCGATCAGTCCGGAAACAGCCATGAAGCCGAGCAGAGACGCAACCATCAGATAGATCAGATTGTTGCCGGTGTTGACCGCGGCAAAACCGAGTAGCAGGGTGATCGCGATATAGAGGCCGCCCGACCGGGTCAGCTTCAGGCCAATGGTACGGCGACGCTTTCGAGAATCGATTGCAGTACCTCTTTCTTGTCGAGTGTCTCCTGCTCGGCGCGCAGAATCAGCCGATGCGCCACAACCGGACCTGCCACCGCCTGGACATCTTCCGGTATGACATAATCCCGCCCGGCCAGAAAAGCATAGGCCTTGGCCGCCTCGGCCAGACTCAGGCTGCCGCGGGTCGAGATCCCGGCCAGTATAAACCGGTGTTCTCGGCTGGCGACCACCAGCCGATAGATGTAGTCGATCACCTTATCACCGAGGTAGATGGTGCTGCGGACGGTCGCCTGTGCTTCAAGAATCTCGGCCTCGGTCACCAGCGGCTTAATGCGTCTGATATCATCCCGGATACTGCCGTCACGAATAATCGCCTTCTCCATCTCTTCCGGCGGATAACCGATATCGGTGGTGATCAGAAACCGATCCATCTGTGATTCCGGCAGCGGATAGGTACCAACCTGCTCGGCCGGGTTCTGGGTCGCGATGACCAGAAACGGATTCGGCAGCACCCAGGTTTTCCCTTCGACCGTCACCCGCCGCTCCTCCATCGCCTCAAGCAGGGCACTCTGGGTCTTCGGCATCGCCCGGTTGATCTCATCGATCAGCACGATATTGTTGAAAATTGGTCCTTCGATGAAACGAAAGCTATTGTCATCCCGATTGTAGACCGACAGGCCGGTGATATCAGAAGGGAGCAGATCGCTGGTACACTGAACGCGCCCGAAGGACAAGCCGAGAGCGTTGGCCAACGCCAGGGCCAGGGTGGTTTTGCCAAGACCGGGGATATCCTCTATCAGCAGGTGGCCACCTGATAAAATGGCGGTCATCGCCAGGCGCAAGGCGCGGGATTTACCCTGCAGGTGGTTCTCCAGCAGGGAGTCGATGACGTGGATGATGGCCTTGCGGCCGGGTAACGCCGGCGCAGTCTGTTTCGGGTCTGTTTTCATAACCTATATGGTAACAGATTTTACAGCTGAATGCGCTGTTCCTATCCGGAAAATATTTGTCTGTTGCTGCAATATCCGGTAGGCTTAACCGGTTAGCAGATAACCAACGCCAACCGGTCGGAGCTTTCCTTTGGACCAAATATTTGACTCAGCGCCGTTAGCCGGCGATTGCAGTATTTGCAAACTGTGCGGCCAACCGGCCGGAGTTCCGGCCTTCAGACTGAAGGATGCCAGCATCTACAGCTGTCGCGATTGTGACTTTCATTACCTCGACCGGCTTGATCCGCCACCGGAAAATACGGTTGCCACCCTGACCGAACCGCAGTATCGATACATCGACGATCGCTTAGCCGCCAACGCCCGAATCCTGACCAGGCGCTTGCAGCTGGTTCGGGAATTCAGCGACCTGTCTGGCCGGCATTGCCTCGATATCGGCACCGGGGTCGGTCAGTTTCTGTTGCTGCTCGCCGATAATGGCGCGGTATGTCAGGGGATTGAACCGAGCTCTCTGCGCCGCGAATTTACCCGGCAACGGTTCGGCCTCGAGCTGTCTCGACATCTGATCGAGGAACCTTTCTGGCACGATCAATACGACTCATTTGACCTGATTACCCTCTGGGACGTACTCGAACACGTCAACGATCCGGGCGCAACTATCCAGGCGACCTTTGCCCTGCTCAAGCCGGGCGGACTCATATTTATCGAAACCGATAATCGCGACAGCATCAGCTATCGCCTGAGCACCCTTGTCTACCAGCTGACCCGGGGTGGCTCAGCCCTGTTTCTGCCGAACTTCTACCGCCCGCTGCCGTTCGGTCACAAACAAATCTTCCGCCCGGCACAACTCTATACACTAGCGCTACGCTGCGGCTTCGAACTGGTCGCAGCCACCCCGCGCAACACAACGCTGGGCCAATGTAAAACACCCGGCTACCGACCGTCCGGTCAGATCGTAATGGTCGCCCGTAAACCAGTTTAACCGGACCCGGTAGATTGTTGTCGTTTCAACCAGAGCTTGAACAGCTCCATCACCAGCAATAACAATGATGCAAGAATACAGAAATAGAGCCAGTGTTCCAGTGTCACCGGCGCAACACCGAGCACCTTCTGCATAAACGGCAGATTCATGGAAAGGATATGGACCCCCTGAGCGGCGATCAAACCGAAGATCAATAACCGATTTCGACTGAAGGGAACCCGGAAGGCCGACAACCGTTCGGAACGACAATTGAAGACATGGAAATTTTCCAGCAACACCATTAACAACAAGACAAAGTTGCGCGCCGCATCAATATCAACTCCCTGCCCAAGCAACCAGA
>CBDUUF010000288.1:0-3081 GCA_965370375.1 uncultured Desulfuromonadaceae bacterium | reverse complement strand
ATTATACTCTGGATACTTTACTAAAAACTCGTAAACATCCATATAACGTTTCTCTTTGACAATATCCACCAGAACAGATTCATCAAAATTCATATAATCGTGAATCATGGCGTTACGAAAACCGACTGATTGCATTAAACTCTGATAAGTTTCATCGTCTATCAGATCAGTATCATACATGATAGTAAATGCATCACGAGCCCGACTTGGCACCAGAGGACAGTTATGAAATTTCAAAATACGCCGGGCTTTCCCGATAGCATTCTCAATTATAATCTGTAAAGAAGCCCTTGCAGCGCGTAGTTCTATCTTGCCGAGTAGAGGCTCAGATTGCAATTGACCACTGAGAATATCAAGTACTTCTTTTTCCGATTCAGCCGTCTTTACGGTATTTGCTAAATAGGCCTCGAACTGCATGATAATCTCCCTTAATAATCTGATATTGAGCTGCAATGCTCTCTATTAATTCAGGCGTTGCAACTTCCATATCAACGACATCAAAGTCTTCATCTGACAAGTCTAAAATACCCCCGAGATCGGTACGGATCAAGGCCAGATGCCCCCAGTCACAAGGGTGTGATTTGTCCATTAAAACAGCAAAATCATAATCACTTTGCGAATTCACTTTTGACAAATCCAGCGCGGCACGAGAACCGAATAATAACGCTATCTCAACATACGGTAATTGATCAAAAGCTTGCCGTAAGCAATCTATGGATACGTTTTTAACCTTACCGTATATCCTGCGGGATTCATGTATCATACGTTCCTTTGGAGAGCAGACAGTAGCCTTGTTTTTGTCAGGACAACTTAACCTCTTGAAATCAGATACCGAGTTGCACCGTATATTTAGATGAAAGGTACAACATCCTGTCGAGCAGAATCAACATCCAACTTTTGTATTTTCTACATAGATAATCGAAATAACTCCGATTATCTATGCAATTTTTTACAAAATCCAAGCATTTCAGATACCTCTTCAGCGTAATATTGTCATTCCCGAGGGGGTAATCGGGAATCCAGCCTTTAAGAACATGGATCCCCGATAGAACCGTTCGAGGATGACAACTGCAATGGTGTCATTCCCGAGGTAGTAATCGGGAATCCAGCTTTAAAACCATGGATCCCCGATAGAGGCATTCGGGGATGACAAACTATTGTTAAAGACTTACTGAATTCATCTTCCAAGTAACTGCAAATAAACCTGCAACGTCTTCTCAACCATCGCCGCAAGGGTAAAGTTGCGTTCAACACACGCCCGCAGACCAGAGGGTGTATGCGCACCTAAATCAATCACAGATTGTGCCAGAACATCATACTCCCCCGGTTGAAACAGTCGACCGGTTTTACCCTCGATCACGATATCCAGCATGCCGCCGTGCGCCGTCGCCACTACCGGCACTTCCATAGCCAGAGCTTCAGCCGCCGAGCGGCCAAAACTCTCAGGTTTTTTTGAACTTGAAACGACAACATCACTCAGCGCGTAAAGTTCAGCTATTTTTGCCTGGCTGCCGACAAATAGAACCTTTGCCGTTAATCCGAGGGCCTCTACCAACGATTCTAACGATTGAAAATAACTTGTTTTTGCCGCATGCACCCCACCAACTATTAGGCCGAGCACCTCAGGTTTTTGTTGCCGAATCGAGTCGATAGCCCGAATAAAAGTCTCATAATCCTTCAACTGGGTAATCCGGCCGACGGTAGTGATGACAAACCGTCCGGACAATTGGTATTCGGTTTTAAATGAATTAATAAAATCTGGGTCAAGATTGTCTGGATTGAAAGTTTCGAGATCAATACCGCGTGGAATTACATGGATAATCTCGTCCGACACCCCATAATGTCGTTGAATATAATCTTTGATCGCGTTACTGACACAGATCACCCGGTCGCCACGGGTCATAATGCGGCTATAGGCATTAACGCTGTTAAAACCGTGTACCGTGGTTACAAACGGAATCTTGAGCGGCTTGTTGGCAAGCCAGGCAAGCCAGGCAAGCCAGGCCGGAACCCGGCTACGGGCGTGAATAACATCAGGATTAAGTTCACGCAACTGACGGCGCAATTGCAACATTCGTGACGGTGCTGTCAGCAGGTTCTTGCTGCAGACATCAAGGGTGATATGCTGCCCACCGTCAAGCGCAATCTGCTCAGCCTGCTTGCCACCATTGCTGATTACAATGCTCTCGTGACCGAGTTTCACCAGTTCACGGCTGAGTTCAACAACACCGCGCTCCACCCCACCCTCGTTAAGCTCCGGCAGAAGCTGTACTATTTTCATCCGAACACCTCTTTGAGCTCTGATGAAAGATCGATCTTGTTTCGGCAGTCCCCAACCTCACCATCAAACTGATGCACACAGCCGCGACGTTCCAGTCCGGTGGTCAGCGTTGTAAACTTGGTTGCCGGGCCGGTTACAGACAAAGGGAGTATTTCAACGGCCGACGTACCGAAACTGACCGCTTCGCTGATCATTGAAGTCGAATCGCCGGTGATAAAGACATAATCACAGTGGGCAAGAAAATCCGGTATCGGGTTGGCCGGGTCGCGTGAATATGTCCAGGCTTCTGAAAAACCGAAAGTAGACAGTAATTCGTCCACGTCTGCAGGTGTCCGCCGGGAGGTAGCGACCAGTATCTTGTGTTCCGGGAATTGTGAGAAAATCTGCACAACCTGACGGCGGAGACGATCCGACTCCATCTTAAAAGCCTTGTTGGGGCCGCCAACTACTAAGCCAACGTATTTCACCCCAGTTTCTGGCTGAAAGATGCCTTGCGGACTTACCTTACAAAGATTAATCGGTAAAACCTGCATATTATCTCGTACAGGAGGTTGGTCATGTTCCTGGCCCAAGATCAGATTAAAGCCGCTATAACGATAGCCACTCGGCAACATGACTGACACCGCTTTTGCGCCAAATTGAGAAGCCAGAGTTCTGTTGGCGTAGTAAGTTTCTGACCCGGCCGAGACTATCACCGAACAGTTTTCTGCGGTTCCTGTCACCGTAAATAGTGCGGTTGTATAGAAACCTAGCCGGTCGAACAGATAGGACAAGCCTTTACAGAACCGGTTACGGAATTT